>NZ_JAGHWR010000039.1:0-5806 GCF_017746155.1 Xanthomonas sp. D-36-1 | reverse complement strand
GCTGCCACGGAACAACCTGCTCCATCTCGGCAAGAAAGATCTCGCGCCGGGTCTGCTTACGCTTGCCCAAGCCCTCAGCGTCACCGAACGTCAGCTGCATGGATGAATCCTCTACATAAGGCGATAGTGTCGCGCATCTGCGGTGAGTTGATCAGACCTTCCCTATAGCGGCCTCAACCGGGCTGTACGGCCGTGCTTGAATCGCTGCGGGTTTGCAGCGATGCACGGCCAGGCGCTTGCCACGCCGCGCACGCGCGCGAGGCAAGGCAGCGGGATCAAAGCAAGGCACCACCCGGCGCGACACTCATCGATCAAGGGAGCGTTCCATGACCATTTTTTGCAGGCACTACCACCGTGTATGGCTCATCTTGCTGCTGTGTCTGTGCAGCGCCGGCGTCAGCGCGCAAGGCATCGCCAAAGGCGCGGACGTCAGCTGGCTCAATCAACAGGCCGCCAACAATCCGCCGCAGGTGTTTCGCGATGCAGCCGGCAACACCGCCGACTTCATCAAGCTGTTCAAGGATGTCGGCGGCAACGCCATTCGCCTGCGCGTGTGGGTCAACCCGTCGGGCGGCTGGAACGATGGCCGCGACACCCTGGACAAGGCCAGGCGCGCCGCCGCGCAAGGCATGCGCATCATGATCGACTTCCACTACAGCGACAGCTGGGCCGACCCGGGCAAACAGACCAAACCTGCGGCCTGGGCCGGCCACTCCGTCGCCCAGCTCAACACCGATGTCTACAGCCACACCCAGGGCATCCTCAAATATCTCAAGGACAACGGCATCACCGTCAGCTGGGTGCAGGTCGGCAACGAGATCAATAGCGGCATGCTGTGGAACGAAGGCAAGACGCCCAACTTCGCCACCCTGGGCCAGTTCATCAACAGCGGCTACAACGCCACCAAGGCGGTGTATCCCAATGCCAAGGTCGTCGTGCATCTGGCCAACGGCTACGACAACGCCAACTTCCGCTGGTTCTTCGACAACCTGCGCTCGGCAGGCGGCAAGTGGGATGTCATCGGCATGTCGCATTACCCCCCGTCGGCAGCTGGCAGGACTACAACAGCCGCCTGGACACCAACATGCGCGACATGATTGCGCGCTACGGCAGCGATGTGGTGATTTCCGAGGTCGGCATGGACTGGCAGCAAGCGGCCACCACCCGCGCCATGCTCAGCAACCTGCTCAGCCGCAGCAGCATCGGCGCGCGCGTGCTTGGCGTGTTCTATTGGGAACCCAACGCCTACCCCGGCTGGCAGGGCTACACCATGGGCGCAGTCAACAATAACGGCCAACTGACCGAAGCGCTGCAAGCGTTCTGACCAGCATGCCCCCACGGGGCGGCGCCCGCCGCGGGGGATGTCCTGGCGAAGGCACCCAGCCGCACCCACAGATCCCGCCATCGTAGGAGCGCACCCGAGCGCGACAGGCGTTACCGAGAAAGCTCCTCGCGCCCAGGTGCGCTCCTACGGGGGCATGTACATCGGTCCATTCCCCACGGCGGCGGCCGTCCATCGCCCGCCGCTGGCCCTCATCCTTTGGTCGTACACCGGCAGCGTCCGCTGCGCCGTACCGTCGTTCCAGCCGGCATCGACGCCCCACTCGGCGCACGACAGCGTCCCATTCCATACGCACCCGTAGCGAGGAATGGCAACAGGTGCGTGCGGTACACTTGGGGGTTTACGAATTCACGATGTCGACACACCCGCGGGGTGTGTCCCCCCGGGAGCGCTAATGAACTGGTTGAACGAAGTGCTGCACAACGATCCGAACCCGCTCGAGACCCAGGAGTGGCTCGAATCGATCAAGGCCGTCATCGACGTCGAAGGCCCGGAGCGCGCCCATCAGCTGCTGGAAGGCATGGTCGAACAGACCCGTCGCGCCGGCGCTTACCTGCCGTTCTCGCCCACCACCGAGTACGTCAACACCATCTCCCCGGCTAACGAGGCCAAGCACCCCGGCGACTCCGCGCTGGAGTGGAAGATCCGCTCGATCATCCGCTGGAACGCCATGGCCACGGTCGTGCGCGCCAACCGCAAGCCCGGCGACCTGGGCGGCCACATCGCCTCGTTCGCCTCCAGCGCCACGCTGTACGACGTGGGCTTCAACCACTTCTGGCGCGCGCCCTCGGACAACCATCCGGGCGATCTGCTGTTCATCCAGGGCCACAGCGCCCCGGGGATCTACGCCCGCGCCTTCCTCGAAGGCCGCATCAGCCAGTCCCAGCTGGACAACTTCCGCATGGAAGTGGACGGCCAGGGCATCTCGTCCTACCCGCACCCGTGGCTGATGCCCGAGTTCTGGCAGACCCCCACCGTGTCGATGGGCCTGGGCCCGCTGGCGGCCATCTACCAGGCGCAGTTCATGCGCTACCTGGAAAACCGCGGCCTGATCGAGAAGTCCGACCGCAAGGTGTGGTGCTTCATCGGCGACGGCGAGAGCGACGAACCCGAAACCCTGGGCGCCATCGCGCTGGCCGGCCGCGAAGGCCTGGACAACCTCATCTTCGTCGTCAACTGCAACCTGCAGCGCCTGGACGGCCCGGTGCGCGGCAACGGCAAGATCATCCAGGAACTGGAAGGCGTGTTCCGTGGCGGCGGCTGGAACGTCATCAAGCTGCTCTGGGGCGGCTATTGGGATGCCCTGCTGGCCAAGGACACCGACGGCGTGCTGCGCAAGCTGATGATGGAAACCGTCGACGGCGAATACCAGAACTGCAAGGCCTTCGGCGGCGCCTACACCCGCGCCAATTTCTTCGGCAAGTACCCGGAGACCGCGGCCATGGTCGCCGGCCTGTCCGACGACGACATCTGGCGCCTCAACCGTGGCGGCCACGACCCGCACAAGGTGTACGCCGCCTACCACCAGGCCGTGAACACCACCGGCATGCCCACCGTGATCCTGGCCAAGACGGTCAAGGGCTATGGCATGGGCTCGGCCGGTGAGGCGCTCAACCCCACCCACCAGACCAAGAAGCTGGACGACGCGGCGGTCAAGCACTTCCGCGACCGCTTCAACATCCCGGTCACCGACGCCCAGCTGGAAGACGGCCAGGTGCCGTTCTACCACCCCGGCGAAGATTCCCCGGAAGTGCAGTACCTGAAAGAACGCCGCAGCGTGCTCGGCGGCTTCCTGCCCTCGCGCCGCCCCAAGGCCAGCAAGTCGTTCGTCGCGCCCACGCTCGACAAGTTCGAGCGCCTGCTCAAGGACAGCGGCGAGCGCAGCTATTCCACCACCATGTCCTTCGTGCAGAGCCTCAACATCGCCCTGCGCGACAAGGAACTGGGCCCGCGCATCGTGCCGATCGTGGCCGATGAGGCGCGCACCTTCGGCATGGAAGGCATGTTCCGCCAGATCGGCATCTATGCGCCGTTCGGCCAGAAGTACAAGCCGGTCGATGCCGACCAGCTGATGTACTACCGCGAAGACCAGACCGGCCAGGTGCTGCAGCAGGGCATCAGCGAGCCGGGTGCCATCGCCTCGTGGATGGCCGCAGGCACCAGCTACTCGGTGTCCGACGTGCCGATGCTGCCGTTCTACATCTACTACTCCATGTTCGGCTTCCAGCGCGTAGGCGACATCGCCTGGCAGGCAGCGGACATGCGCACGCGTGGCTTCCTACTCGGCGGCACCGCCGGCCGCACCACGCTCAACGGCGAAGGCCTGCAGCACGAAGACGGCTTCAGCCAGGTCATCGCCGGCTCGATTCCGAACGTGCGTAGCTACGACCCCACCTTCGGCTTCGAAGTCACCGTCATCATGCAGCACGGCATGAAGGCGATGATGGAAGACCATATCGACGAGTACTACTACATCACCCTGATGAACGAGAACTACGCCCACCCCGGCATGCCGGACGGCGCAGCCGAGGGCATCATCAAGGGCATGTACCTGCTCAAGGACGCCGGCAAGCCCAAGAAGGGCGAGCTGCGCGTGCAGCTGCTGGGCAGCGGCACCATCCTGCGCGAAGCCATCGCCGCGGCCGAGCTGCTGGACAAGGACTTCGGCGTCACCGCCGACATCTGGTCCTGCCCCAGCCTCAACGAAGTGCGCCGCGACGGTTACGCCGTGGAACGCTGGAACCGCCTGCACCCGGAGGCCGAACAGCGCAAGCCCTACGTCACCCAGCTGCTGGAAGGCCGCCAGGGCCCGGCCATCGCCGCAACCGACTACGTGCGCGCCTTCGCCGACCAGATCCGCGCCTTCGTCCCGATGACCTACACCGTCCTCGGCACCGACGGCTTCGGCCGCTCGGACACGCGTGCGAATCTGCGCCGGTTCTTCGAAGTGGACCGTTACTACATCGCGCATGCGGCGATTGCCGCGCTGGCGAAGGATGGGAAGATGACGGGTAAGGATGTGGCTCGGGCGATTAAGCAGTACAAGATTGATCCTGAGAAGGCGAATCCGGTTGGGGTTTGAGCCAGAAAGGGGAGCATAGCTCCCCTTTTTCTTTGTAGTCACTCTTACAGGCAGCGAAAGCAGGCTAGCGAGAAAAGGGGAATTTTATGAAGTTCACTAGGCTTGCTGTAAAAGGGTGGAGACAGTTCGATGATGTCGATATTGAGATTCACCCTCGCTTGACGGTAATAACCGGCGCCAATGGAGCCGGAAAAACCACTCTTCTCTCATTGCTAACGCAGCATCTTGGGTGGGCTCGTCCATACCTTGCCAGTCCTCGTCAAGGCAGGGACGGCTCAATAAGCTATCTCTCGGGTGTTATCAGGGGAATGTTTAGTTGGCTAAGAGGGGAGAGCGAAGCTTCTTCTGAATTCGGGTACGTCACATATTCAAACGGACAAAAGGCTGTTCTCTCAGTCAGCCCAACCGGTGGGGTGGAGTACGGGATAACAATTAATCCGCAGTCCCATATTCAAGGAATTAGTATTCCTTCGCACCGTGTAGCTTCTAGATACCAGCAGATAGGTTCAATTCCGACGACAGGTATTGGTGCCGTTCAAGCATTTCATAATTACTATAATGAGCAGATGAATCGCTACGTTCATGGGCATGCCCACTCCGGCGTTTCACCTATGTTTCGTATGAAGGAAGCCTTGATATCTATGGCCACCTTCGGCGCAGGGAATGGTTATGTGCAGGGTAGGCCTGACTTACTTAAGTCTTACCTTGGATTTATAGAAGTGCTCAGGGCTGTAATTCCCAGTACACTTGGGTTTATTTCCCTGGAGATCAGAACCCCTGACGTTGTATTAATTACTAGGAGCGGTGAGTTTCTTCTTGATTCTGTTTCTGGCGGGGTTGGGGCAGTAGTAGATCTGGCTTGGCAAATATTTACATACTCCGATCAGGCTAGTGAATTTGTTGTTGTTATCGATGAGCCCGAGAATCACCTGCACCCTTCAATGCAGCGAGAGTTACTTCCCAATCTGCTGAAAGCGTTTCCCAATGTGCAGTTTGTAGTGGCTACTCATAGTCCATTTATTGTTACCGCGGTTAGGGACTCAGTGGTTAATGTTCTGGCTTATCGTAGTAATAAACTGGAAGCATCGCTTGCAGGTCTTGCGCCCGAACTTAGTGTTTATTCACGAGTCTTAGGGAAGGTCTGATCAACTCACCGCAGATGCGCGACACTATCGCCTTATGTAGAGGATTCATCCATGCAGCTGACGTTCGGTGACGCTGAGGGCTTGGGCAAGCGTAAGCAGACCCGGCGCGAGATCTTTCTTGCCGAGATGGAGCAGGTTGTTCCGTGGCAGCAACTGCTTGCCCTGATCGCGCCGCACTATCCAGTGTCGGGGCGGCCAGGTCGGCAGCCGTACGCACTGGCGACGATGTTGCGGATT
>NZ_JAGHWR010000038.1:0-118184 GCF_017746155.1 Xanthomonas sp. D-36-1 | reverse complement strand
CTTTTTGCGCCGAATTTGAGGACTGGACAGCACTTCGCGCAACGCGACTTACATCCCGCCACGCCGTTGCTGCGTCAAGGGGGGAGTTGGCGCATTTGCGCCGCTTGCTGATCGGCGCCTCGGCACCGAGATCGCCCTGCTCGTGGCAACAGAGCCAAGCCAAGCGTCCCGCACGCGTGTTGGCACGAAGCCTTGCAACGCAGTACTCGCAAATGCCTTGAAAGAGGGGCGGGCTCCGCCTCTCTGGTCGTCACTCCCCTGGCCAATGCCAAACGCGTGGTGCGGCAGTCGCTGTAGCCGATAATAGACATTGCCCAGAGCAGCCTCACGCAGCCGACGTCCTTGCCGGCATATCTTCAATACAAAGACAGCGTAGAGCGGATCGATCACGGCATCTGCGATGTTTCCCACATCCTTGATGAGACCAGATGCAAGGCATCAGAGGTAACACGACACGCGGTGAAGGTGTCCGATAACTCTTGGATCGAATTCAGCAACGTGCACCATGAGGGCGCCCGCCTGGGAGCCGTCGATTCGAATAGCTGGCGACGTGCGCCACGAAGGCCCACCCCTTGTTCGCCGAGCTGTGAGCGATGCTTTGGATCGTTGGGCTACCCTCCACGACTGACAATCTGAAAAGCTGCGCCAGCCACCAACAAAAACCCCGCATGAGCGGGGTTTTTGTTGGTGTGCCGACGGTACATCTGGCTGCAATCGGTAATGACGAACCGATCAGCGGGCAGACGCCAGCATCTGCTGGGCGGTATTAGTCACCCAAGGTCAATAGCGAGGCATTGCCGCCTGCCGCAGTGGTGTTGACGGTGACGACTTTCTCGGTTGCGAAACGCAGCAGGTAATGCGGGCCGCCGGCCTTGGGGCCGGTGCCGGACAGGCCCTGGCCGCCGAACGGTTGTACGCCGACCACGGCGCCGATCTGGTTGCGATTGACGTAGACGTTGCCTACCGCCACGCGCGAGGTAATGCGGTCGATCGTCTCATCGATACGCGAGTGGACACCCAACGTGAGGCCGTAACCGGTCGCGTTGATCTGCTCGATGACGGCATCGAGCTGGTCGGCTTTCCAGCGAATCACGTGCAGCACCGGCCCGAAAATTTCCCGCTGCAGCTGGGACAGCGATGTCAGCTCATAGGCGCGTGGAGCGAAAAAGCTCCCGTGTGCGGTGCTACCGTCCAGGGCGGTGCTGCCGATCAGACGCGCTTGCCGATCCATGCGTGCAGCGTGATCGTCGAGAATTTTGAGGGCATCAGCATCGATGACGGGGCCAACGTCGGTCGAGAGCAGGCCCGGATCGCCGATCTTCAACTCACCCATCGCACCGGCCAGCATCGTCATGACCTTGTCGGCGATGTCGTCCTGGACGAATAGGACGCGCGCCGCGGAGCAGCGCTGCCCGGCCGAGATGAAGGCACTGGAAATGGCGTCTTTGACCACCGCTTCGGGCAGCGAGGACGAGTCGGCGATGAAGGCGTTCTGGCCGCCGGTTTCGGCGATCAAGACGCCGATGGCAGCATCGCGTGCGGCCAGGGTGCGGTTGATGATGCGTGCGGTTTCGGTAGAACCGGTGAATGCAACGCCGGCAACGCGCGGGTCGTTGGTCAGCGCAGCACCAACGGTAGCGCCATCACCTGGCAGGAACTGCACAGCCGCTTCCGGTACGCCGGCTTCGTGCAGCAGCTTGACCGCTGCAAAGCCAACCAGGTTGGTCTGCTCGGCTGGTTTGGCGATGACCGTGTTGCCAGCCGCCAGCGCTGCGGCGACCTGACCGAGGAAGATCGCCAACGGGAAGTTCCACGGACTGATGCAGACAAAGACGCCACGCCCGTGAAGCTGCAGCTCGTTGGATTCGCCGGTCGGTCCGGGCAGGCGCTCCGGGGCACCGAACTGCGCACGCGCCTGGCCGGCGTAGTAGCGCAGGAAATCGACGGCCTCGCGGACTTCGGCCACTGCGTCGGGCAGTGTCTTGCCGGCTTCCTTGACGCAGATCGCCATGAACTCGGACATGCGCGTTTCGAGCAGATCAGCTGCATGTTCCAGGATGGTGGCGCGACTCGCTGCAGGTGTGCGATTCCAGGCCGGTTGCGCGGCCGCAGCGCTGGCCAGCGACTTCTGGACGGTGTCCGGATCGGCCGGGTGCCACTGTCCAACCGTCTCGCGGCGATCTGCCGGATTCAACACCGCTTGGCTGGGCGTGCTGATCAGCGCACCAGGCACCAGGGGCGCGGCCTTCCACGGTTTGATCGCGGCGTTGAGTTGCTCGGCCAGCTGGCGCAGATCGTTGTCGTTGGCGAGATTGGCGCCCATGGAGTTTTTCCTGTTCTGGTTCTGGCTACGCAGCAAATCGGCTGGCAGTGGAATCTTGGGATGCGGGATGGAAGTAAAAGACGTCACCGCCTCGACCGGGTCGCGGATGAGGTCTTCGATGGCGACATCCTCGTCGGTGATGCGATTGACGAAGCTGGAATTGGCGCCATTTTCGAGCAAACGTCGCACCAGATACGGCAGCAGATCTTCGTGCGAGCCGACCGGCGCATAGACGCGGCATGGCAGGTCGAGACGATCGGCAGGAATCACTTCGGCATACAGGTCATCGCCCATGCCGTGCAATTTCTGGTGCTCGTAGGTCTTGCCTGCCGCGATCGCACGTACCGCTGCAATGGTCTGCGCGTTGTGCGTGGCGAACATCGGGTAGAGCGCGTCGCTGTGCGCGAACATGCGACGTGCGCATGCCAGGTACGACACGTCGGTGTTCTGCTTACGCGTAAACACCGGATAGCCGGGATGCCCTTCGATCTGCGCGCGCTTGATCTCTGCGTCCCAGTACGCGCCCTTGACCAGGCGCACCGGAATGCGTCGCCCGACACGGCGCGCCAGATCGGCAAGAAAATCGATCGTGTACGGCGTGCGTTTTTGATAGGCCTGCACGGCCAGGCCATAGCCTTCCCAGCCATCCAACGACGGGTCGGAGAAGGTGGCCTCGATGATGTCCAGCGATAGTTCCAGCCGGTCGGCTTCCTCGGCATCGACGGTGTAGCCGATGCCGTACGACTTGGCCAACTGCGCAAGTTCCAGCACGCCCGGCACCAGCTCTGCCATCACGCGGGCGCGCTTGGCATGCTCGTAACGCGGATACAGCGCCGACAACTTGATCGAGATGCTGGGCGCGGCAAAGACATCGGTACCGACGAAGCTGCCGCTGCGGCCGATCGCATGAATCGCATCCCGATACGCCTGCAGATAGCGCTGCGCATCCTTCATGGTGAGCGCGCCTTCGCCAAGCATGTCGAACGAATAACGGTAGTCGGCGTTGTCGCCCTTGCGCGAACGCGACAGCGCCTCGCCGATGGTGCGGCCCATGACGAACTGATGGCCCATGATCTTCATGGCCTGGCGCACGGCCAGGCGAATGACCGGCTCGCCGACGCGGCCGATCAGGCGCTTGAAGGCGCCCGGCACATCGGCGCGGGTGAGGTCATTGAGCTGCACCAACCGACCGGTCAGCATCAGGCCCCAGGTGGAAGCGTTGACCAGCACCGAATCGCTGCCGCCCATATGCTTCTTCCAATCCGCATCGCCAAGCTTGTCGCGGATCAGCTTGTCGGCAGTGTCCTGGTCGGGAATGCGCAGCAGCGCCTCGGCCACGCACATCAGCAGCACGCCCTCTTCGCTGCCCAGGTCGTATTGGCGCATGAAGGCTTCGATGGCGCCCTGGTCCTGCGCACGCGCCCGCACATGGGTAACCAGATCGGCAGCGATCGCCTGCACCTTGGCTTGCTCAGCGGCAGGCAGGCGTGCCTGGTCGAGCAATTCACGCACGTGCTCGGTTTCGTCCTTGAGCCAGGCCGCGGTGATGGCGGCACGCAATGCGCCAGGTGCGGCGGGCAGTTCGGGCCCCAGCAGCGGGCGCGCAACTGAGGTGGAGGCAAGCGGGTCGAGCTGAGCGTTCATGCGAAAGGTGCCTTGGATTCCGTGCTCATTCTAGTGAGCCAAACGGCTTGCGCACTTGTGTGGAAGCGGCGGCTTTCCCGCCGTTTTGTGCATGCCGCCGGCGCAGGTGCGCGGCGCGGGATGTCTGCACGACGATCGTCGTGCGACTTGGAAGTGATTGATTTATGCGCACTTTTAGCTGCACTGCAGCAAATTTTTGATCGCCGGAAATGCTTGCCGCATGCGTCGGCGCGGGTCTACCATCGGGCTATTCCCGCAGTGCGCTGCGTGCTGTTTATGATCGAAGTGCTGCCGTTGATGTCCGAAGGGGTTGGGACGCAGCTGCGGTTGCGGCCTCCGCGGGCCCTGTCGGCCAGGCAATTCGTGCAGCTGTTCGCAGTGTTGGCGGGAACGATGTGGTTATTTGCAGGCCTGGGGTGGTGGACCGGCAATGCGTTCGCGCCGGTTTTTGCCCTGGTGCACAGTGGTGTGGTGGCGCTGGCGCTACGGCAATTGTGGCGAAGTGGCGAGCGCGAAGAAGCGATCCGGGTGGGGGAGGCCGTTGTCGAGGTGTTTCCGTCCGGGCATGCGCCACCAGCGTTTCAGGCACATCCGCATTGGGTGCGGCTTTGTATAGAACGCGATGACAGGGTGTTGCTGGTCAGCAGCGGCAAGCAGATCGAGATCGGAAGTTTTCTCGGGCCGGCCGAACGTGTGGAACTGGCAACGACGCTCAAACGCTTGCTCGCGGCCGCCAATGGCCGTCACCGATGACGTAAGGGTCTAGGCAATGACGCAACGCAGCAGCTGGAAGTCGATCAACACCTGCACACAAGTAGGCCTGGCGATGGCGGCGCTGCTGAGCGCGCCCGTGGCCTGGGCGCAATCGGCCGATCCAAAGGAATGGCAGCTCAACATGGGGCGCGGGGTGACCCAGACCGCGCGCATGGCCTACGAGGCGCACATGGTGGCGCTGTGGGTGTGCGTGGTGATTGGCGCGCTGGTGTTCTCGGCGATGGGCTATGCGATGTTCAAGTTCCGCAAGTCCAAGGGCGCGGTGGCCGCGCAATTCAGTCACAACACCACCGCAGAAGCGCTGTGGACGGTGATCCCGGTCCTGGTGCTGATCGCGATGGCGTGGCCGGCGACGGCAAAACTGATCGCGATGTACGACACCCGAGAATCGGAAATGACGGTCAAGGTGACCGGCTATCAGTGGATGTGGAAATACGAATATCTGGGCCAGGGCGTGGAATTCACCAGTCGCCTGGCACGCGAATCCGATCGCATCCGCCAAAGCGGCGAGCGCCCCACCGCGGCCTCGCAGCCGCATTATCTGCTGGATGTCGACAACCGCCTGGTGTTGCCGGTCAATACCAAGATCCGCTTCGTGATTACTGCCGACGATGTGATCCATGCCTGGTGGGTGCCAGCGCTGGGATGGAAGCAAGACGCGATTCCCGGCATCGTCAACGAAGCCTGGACCAACATCGAGCAACCGGGCGTGTATCGCGGGCAGTGCGCCGAGTTGTGCGGCAAGGATCATGGCTTCATGCCGATCGTGGTGGAGGCGCTGCCCAAGGCTGACTTCCAGCGCTGGCTGGCGTCGCGTCGTCGTGCGTCGGGCACAGCGCCGGGAGCGGCGCCTGCGGTGCCAGCCGCCGCGCCGACGCCGGCCAGTGCACCGGCCGCTCCGGCAGGTGACGCCGCGCCTGCCGCAGTACCGGCCCAGGCCGCAACACCGACCGCCGCTCTCTAATCGCCCGCAACCGCTCGCTTCGCAGAGGTCGTTCCGTCATGGCGCACACCGCAGTCGATCACCACGGACACCACCAGCCCGGTTTCGTCGAGCGCTGGTTCTTTTCGACCAATCACAAGGACATCGGCACGCTGTACCTGCTGTTTTCCTTCGTCATGTTCATCATCGGCGCGGCGATGAGCGTGGTGATTCGCGCCGAATTGATGCAGCCCGGCTTGCAGTTCGTCAAACCGGAATTCTTCAACCAGATGACCACCGTGCATGCACTGGTGATGATCTTCGGCGGCGTGATGCCGGCCTTCGTCGGTTTGGCCAACTGGATGATCCCGTTGCAGATCGGTGCACCGGACATGGCATTGCCGCGCATGAACAACTGGTCGTTCTGGTTGTTGCCGGTCGCCTTTACCCTGCTGCTGCTGACGCTGTTCCTGCCGGGTGGCGCGCCAGCCGGTGGCTGGACGCTGTACCCCCCGCTGTCGCTGCAGGGCGGCTACAACGTGGCCTTCAGTGTGTTTGCGATCCACGTGGCCGGCGTCAGTTCGATCATGGGCGCGATCAACATCATTGCCACCGTTCTCAACATGCGCGCGCCGGGCATCGATCTGCTGAAGATGCCGATCTTCTGCTGGGCCTGGCTGATCACTGCGTTCCTGCTGATCGCGGTGATGCCGGTGCTGGCCGGCGCAGTGACGATGTTGCTGACCGACAAGTTCTTCGGCACCAGTTTCTTCAACGCGGCCGGCGGCGGCGACCCGGTGATGTACCAGCACATCTTCTGGTTCTTCGGGCACCCGGAGGTGTACATCATGATCTTGCCGGCGTTCGGCGTGGTCAGCGAAATCATCCCGACCTTCAGCCGCAAGCCGCTGTTCGGTTATCAGGCGATGGTGTACGCCATCGCAGCGATCGCGTTCCTGAGCTTTATCGTCTGGGCGCACCACATGTTCACCGTGGGCATGCCGCTCGGTGGCGAAATCTATTTCATGTTCGCCACCATGCTGATCTCCATCCCGACCGGGGTGAAGGTGTTCAACTGGGTCAGCACGATGTGGAAAGGCTCGCTGACCTTCGAATCGCCGATGTTGTGGGCCGTGGCGTTCGTGATCCTCTTCAGCATCGGTGGTTTTTCCGGCTTGATGCTGGCGATCGTGCCGGCGGATTTCCAGTATCACGACACCTACTTCGTGGTGGCCCATTTCCACTACGTGCTGGTGACCGGTGCGGTGTTCGCGCTGATTGCGGCGGTGTACTACTGGTGGCCCAAGTGGACCGGGCGGATGTACAACGAGACCTGGGCCAAGGTGCACTTCTGGTGGACGATGGTGTTCGTCAACCTGCTGTTCTTCCCGCAGCACTTCCTGGGCTTGGCCGGCATGCCGCGGCGCATTCCCGACTACAACGTGGTGTTCGCCGACTGGAATCTGGTCAGTTCGATCGGTGCGTTCGGCATGTTCGTCACGCCGTTCCTGATGGCTGCGATCCTGCTGTCCTCGTTGCGGAGTGGCGCGCGTGCACAGGCGCGCTCCTGGGAAGGTGCCAAGGGCCTGGAATGGACGGTGCCGTCACCTGCCCCGGCGCATACCTTCACCGTGCCGCCGGTGATCAAGCCTGGAGATCTTGCGCATGAAGACATCGGCCACTGAGTCCGCCTCGGAGCCGGCGGTGACGCGTCTGCTATCTGCTGCGGAACGGCAGGCGCAGCAGCGCCGTGCAGTACGCCGTACCGCAATCACGGTCGGCATCATCGCGTTGCTGATCTATGCAGGCTTCATCGCCTCGGGAGTCATCGGGCGGTGAGTGCACGCGCGCCCGCACATGCACCGACGGCCGGCTTGTTCAAGCTGCTGGGCGTGGTACTGGGCGTGTTCGTGCTGACGTTTTCCCTGGTGCCGCTCTACCGTATCGCCTGCGAGAAAGTGTTTGGCATCCGCATGGAGCGTGCGCCTGGCAGCACGCGCGCAAGCGCGGGCACGCCACCTGCCGCCGGCAAGCGCACGGTGCGCGTGGAATTCGACGGCGGGGTCAATTCCAAATTGCCGTGGACCTTCCATCCCGAACAGATGACGATGGATGTGGTGCCGGGCGAGCTCAACGAGGCGCTGTATTTCGCGCGCAACGATGGCGCGCGTGCGGTAGTGGGCAGTGCGGTGCCTTCGGTTGCACCTGCGCGTGCCTCTGGCTACTTCAACAAGACCGAGTGCTTCTGCTTTACCGCGCAGACCTTGCAGGCCGGCGAAACGCGCGACATGCCGCTGCGTTTCATCGTCGACCCCGCACTGCCGCCGGAAGTCACCACGATTACCCTGTCTTACACGTTCTATCGCAACGACGCGCTGACCTCGGAACTGCAGGGCGGCGGCATGTCTGCCGCGCCGCGCGCCGCACCCTGATCCTTCATCCACACGCACCACGACACGGAAGCAACGCCATGGCCGATCACAGTCCCAACGCCGATGCGTATTTCGTCCCGAGCCAGAGCAAATGGCCCTTTGTCGGGTCGATTGCGATGTTCGTGATGATGATTGGCGTGGCCAGCTGGCTTAACGACGCCGCATGGGGGCGCTGGACCTTCTTCGCCGGTGTGGCGATGCTGCTGGCGACGTTGTTCATGTGGTTTGGCGATGTCATCCGCGAATCCAATGCCGGGCATTACAACCGCCAGGTGGATGGCTCGTTCCGCATGGGGATGGTGTGGTTCATCTTCTCCGAGGTGATGTTCTTCTGCGCTTTCTTCGGTGCGCTGTTCTACACGCGTGTGCTGACGCTGCCCTGGCTGGGCGGGGAAGGCGACGGCGTGATGACCAACGAGCTGCTGTGGAATGGCTATTCCGCTGCCTGGCCGACCAATGGCCCGGGCACGATCGGTGGGCAGTTCCAGACCATCCCGGCCTGGGGCCTGCCGCTGGTCAATACGCTGATCCTGCTCAGCTCCGGCGTGACCTTGACCATCGCCCACCACGCACTCAAGGGCGGGCGCCGTGGCGCGCTCTTGTTATGGCTGGGGTTGACCGTGCTGCTGGGCTGCGTGTTCCTGTTCCTGCAGGCCGAGGAATACATCCACGCCTATACCGAGCTCAATCTCACGCTGGGCTCGGGCATCTACGGTTCGACCTTCTTCATGCTGACCGGCTTCCACGGCATGCACGTGCTGCTGGGCACGATCATGTTGGCAGTGATGTGGCTGCGCGCGGCGAAAGGGCACTTCAGCCGCGACAACCACTTCGCTTTCGAAGCGGCTGCGTGGTACTGGCACTTCGTCGACGTGGTGTGGCTGGCGCTGTTTTTGTTTGTGTATGTCCTCTGAGGGCGGGGATGCGAGATTAGTGATTCGGGATTCGCAAGAGCGATCCGCTTTTGCTCTTACGAATCCCGAATGCCGAATCCCCAATCCCGGCTCCTCAGCGACCGAGCCCATGCGGCTTGATCCAGCCGGTATAGATGCCGAGGATCACGATGGCGATCAACGCCACCGATAGGCCGATGCGCCAGGTCAGGGCGTTGACGGTGCGCTTGGTCTGGCCGCGGTCGGTCAGCAGGTAGTAGAGGCCGGCGCCCAGGTTCCATAGGATCACGATCAGGAAGGCGACAATCAGCAGCGTCTTGAGCGAATCGTTCACAACAGCCCCGGGTGCAGTCGGCGTGGTGATGGCATTGCACGCCTTTTTGCGTCGCTTGTCATGACGCGCAAGCACACGGCGGTGTTTGGCTGGTGTCTGGCGCTGCTGGTGAGCGCGGGTTTTGCGGCGCTTGGGCATTGGCAATTGCAGCGGATGCATAGCAAGCAAGCCTTGCTGGACCGTGCCGCACATGTGCGAGACACCACGCTGCCCTTGGCACAGGCGCTGGCGACGCCGAATGAGTTGGCATGGGTGCGTGGAAGCGTTCGCTTCCTGCCGCAACTGGTCTTGCTGGACAATCAGCTGCACGACGGGCGTGCCGGCGTGCGCGTGTATCAACTGGCAGCGCCAGAAGGCGTATCGACAGGCGTGCTGGTTGATCTGGGCTGGCTGCCATTGCCGGCTGATCGGCAGTTGCCCGGCATCGTTGCGCTGAAAGGCGTGCAGACGGTGCAGGGACTCTTGAGCGCACCGCCGTCGGCGGGATTGGCGATCGGGCCGGCGCTGGCGCCGGGGGCTGCGGCGCAGACCTGGCTGGCCACCCGACTGGATCTGCAGGCCCTACGCAGCACGCTTGGCAGGCGCGACATTTCGTCGCAGGTCTTGCGCCTGGACCCTGCACTGCCGGTTGGCTACACACGCGATCTGGACATGCTGCCAAACACGCTGCCACCCGCGCGGCACTTGGGTTATGCGGTGCAATGGTTCGGGCTGGCCGCCGCGGTCCTGGCGGCCGCAACGCTGCTGACATGGCGTGCGCGCCGCCGCCGCCGCAGGCACTGACGCCTGCGGCATGAGAAAATCGCAGGCATGACCTCCTCCACATCGGCCACGCCGCATTCGGTCAAACGCGGCCGCAGGATGCTGATTGCCCTGGCAGTGCTGTTCTTCGGCTCGATGTTGCTGGCCGGCGTGCTGCGCTTCTCCGGATGGCAGCCGGCTTCCATGCGCAACAACGGCGAACTGCTGAAGCCGCCCGCAGATCTGCGGGCGCTGGTGCCGGTACGTGCGAACGGGCAGCCCTATGCGTGGGCGCCGAGCGAGCGCATCTGGCGCATTGCAGTGGCGCCGCCGGCCGATTGCACGCAGCAGTGCGTGGCGTTGGCCGCAGCGCTGGACAAGGTGTGGCAACTGCTCGGGCATCGTGCCGACAAGGTGGAGGTGCTGTGGATCGGTACGCCGCCGGCCGGGCTGCGGCCGATGCCCGCATTGCGCGTGCTACGCGACGATGCCCCCTTGCGCCAGGCATTGCCGCGCGGCACCGATGCGGCCGGCGTGCCGGTATATGTGATCGACCCTAATGGCTTTGTGATCCTGCGTTACGCCCCCGGTTTCGACCCGGCTGGCTTGCGGTCGGATCTGGTCAAGCTGCTGAAACTGATGTGAGCCCGTTTCGATGAACCTGTTTGCGCCACCGGCGTTGTTCTGTCACTTCCATCGCATGGCCTGGCTGGCCGCGCTGTTCACTGCGAGCACGATTTTGTTCGGGTCGTTCGTCCGCTTGTCCGATGCCGGCATGAGCTGCCCGGACTGGCCGACCTGCTACGGCCGCGTGACCTGGCCGCAGACCAGCGACGAAGCCAACACGCACGTGGCCAGCAAGATCCGCCCGCTGGAATCGCACAAGGCCTGGCGCGAACAGGTCCACCGCTTCCTGGCCGGTGCGTTGGGCGTGGAAGTGCTGGTCTTGTCGTTGCTGGCGGTGCGTCGCCGTCGCATGGGCATTGCCCAGGTGGTGTCGGCCGCGCTGCTGGTGGCGTTGTCGATTCCGCTCTACATGTCCGGCTGGCATGCCGTGGCCTTCGGTGTGGCGATCGCCGGCGAGGCCATCCTGCTGCTGGCGGCATTGCGCTGGAGCAATATCGATCTGGCGCGTGCAGCGGTGCTGACGCTGGCGGTGGTGATCTTCCAGGCGTTGCTGGGCATGTGGACGGTGACGTTGCTGCTCAAGCCGATCGTGGTGATGGGGCACCTGCTGGGCGGCATGCTGATGTTCTCGCTGCTGGTGTGGATGGCCTGGCGTGCGACGCATCTGCCGATCACCCTGGCCGACGCCTCGCGCTTGAAGTGGCTGCTGCGCCTGGGCGTGGCAGTGCTGGGTCTGCAGATCGCGCTCGGTGGCTGGGTCAGCGCCAACTACGCCGCGCTGGCGTGTGGCGGCGGCAGCTGGTCGGCCGACAATTTTCCGCGTTGCGTCAGCCAGTGGTGGCCGCCACACGATTTCCGTGAAGGTTTCACGCTGTGGCGCGGCATCGGGGTGGATTACGAAGGCGGTGTGCTGGATGGCGCGGCGCGTATCGCCATCCAGATGGCGCACCGGCTGTGGGCGATTGCGACCGCGTTGTACTTATGGTGGCTGGCCTGGCGCTTGTCGCGGTCGCCGGGGATGCGGGTGTGGGCTGCGGCGCTTGCGCTGCTGGTCGCCGTGCAGGTGACGCTGGGCATGCTCAACGTGAAGCTGGCGCTGCCGCTGGAGGTCTCGGTCATGCATAACGGCGGGGCGGTGGCGTTGTTGTTCGTGCTGGTCTCGCTGCTGGCGCGGCTGCGCGCGCCGGAGTGAGCATGGCCGTCAGCGCACGCGATTATTGGGATCTGACCAAACCCAAGGTGGTGGCACTGATCGTGTTCACCGCGTTGGTGGGCATGTTCCTGGCCATTCCCGACATGCCGACCTGGGTGCAGGTACGCACCGGCGCACTGGGCTTCCTGGGCATCTGGCTGGCGGCTTCAGCGGCGGCAGCGATCAACCAATTGCTCGACGCCAAGATCGACGCACAGATGGCGCGTACCTCATGGCGCCCGCTGGTGGTGGGCAAGGTGCGGCCCTGGCAGGTGCTGGTGTTCGCCGGCGTGCTGATCGTGATCTCCATGACCATTCTGGTGGTGTGGGTGAATGTCATCACCGCCGTGCTGACCTTTGCCTCGCTGATCGGGTATGCGGTGATCTACACCGTCTACCTGAAGCGCGCGACCTCCCAGAACATCGTGATCGGCGGCCTGGCCGGCGCCACGCCGCCGATGCTGGGCTGGGCCGCTGTGACCGGGCTGCCGACCAGCGCCGACTGGATCAATGCCTCGCTGCTGGTGCTGATCATCTTCATCTGGACACCGCCGCATTTCTGGGCGTTGGCAATCTTTCGTCGCGCCGATTACGCCAAGGCGGCCATCCCGATGTTGCCGGTGACCCATGGGGTGCCGCATACGCGCAAGCAGATTCTGGTCTACACCGTGTTGCTGGCGATCGTGACCTTGGCGCCAGTGGCGGTGGGCATGAGCGGGGTGTTCTATCTGGGCGGTGCGGTCGTGCTCAATACGGTGTTCCTCTGGTACGCGTGGCGCATGCTGAACCCGCCGGACGAACTGTTCTCGATGAAGATGTTCGGGTACTCCATCGTGTACCTGATGGCGTTGTTCGCCTTCCTGATGGTCGACCATCTGCTGCTGCCGTGGGTGCGCTAGTCGCTGCGATAGGACGAGCGGCACCGCGGTAGGTCTGCCGCCACGGACTGCGTGGCAACCAGCGTATGGATAAATCACGTCTATAGCGCGCCTGCGGCGCGTGGCGAAAGATCGCCGGATGAGGCGCCGCGTGCGGCGCGTCGAGGTCACCAGGGGCGTCCACCTCAGCAGGCGCCGCCGCGGTTTGCCGCTTGCAAGCTTCTGATCATCACGCGTTGCCAGCACACGGCAGCGCTGTGACGACTCAACTCAGCCAACTGGCGCACTCGCTGGTAGTTTTGCTGTCGCAGCTGGACTGCATTTTCTGTTGCAGACGTGCCAGCACTGCGCTGCCTTCGCGGCGGTGCTGCTTGCTCCAGGTCTTCAGTGCGGTGCCGAGGGTGGTGAAGCGCTGACGGGTACGTTGCCGGTAACCATCCGGTTGACCGGCCAACTCGCCGATCACCTGGGCGGCCGCGCTCTCGATGCCGGCAGTGTCGTCCGGGCTGAGCCGGATCAGCCCATCCACGTACATCACGCCCCACTGCACGCGTGTGGCGGGGCCTTGCGCGCTGTCGTAGGCCCGTTTGAGCCACAACAGGGCGGTCTTCTTGTCGCCGCGTTGTTCGGCAAGATCCGCCAGCTCAGGCATGTAGTAGTACGGCGTCTTGCTGCGCGACAACTCGGCCAGCAGCAATTGCTCTGCCGCGCTGCGATCGCCGACCTCGCTCAGCAACGCGGCGGCCGTGCTGATGGTGGATTGGCGCTCCTCGTCGGTCTTGGCGGTGTCGGTGGCCCACTGCACGCGTTGGTGCACGACCTCCACCACGTCTTTCGGTAGCGGCGGTTGCGGGCCTTCGGCTTGGGTTTCGGTGGGCTGGCCTTGTGCCAGGCGTGCCAGCTGGATGCGCGCATACGCGGTGCCAAGCCGGTCGGAAATCGG
This sequence comes from Xanthomonas sp. D-36-1, assembly GCF_017746155.1. Taxonomy (NCBI): domain Bacteria; kingdom Pseudomonadati; phylum Pseudomonadota; class Gammaproteobacteria; order Lysobacterales; family Lysobacteraceae; genus Xanthomonas; species Xanthomonas sp. D-36-1. The sequence goes on along the minus strand of NZ_JAGHWR010000038.1, from coordinate 104,481 downwards.
CAATGAAGGATCGGCGTAGACCTTGTCCAAGGCCTGATTCAGTGCGTTGGAGAGCGTGCTGCGCACGCCGGCTTCATTGCTGGCGGCGGTGACCAGGCGCGCCGGCACATAGTTCAGCGTGCCGAGATTGGCGCGAACTTCTGCCGGGTCGGCCAACACCGTTTCCAGCAGTGTGCGATTGGCGCTGCTGGCAGCCGGTGGGTGTTTGGCGGCACTGATGGCGGCCAGGGCGAAGCTGCGCTGCAGTGCCGGCTGTGGCGCCGATGCCGAGAGCCGGGTGAGCACGTCGGCGGCGTCATCGGGTTTGACCAGCCGGTCGTCGGTGCCCCAGGCGTAGTTGCCAAGTACGGCCCAGTCGTCCGCGCTGAGCTGTTGTGGCGTGTGCAGCGCCTTGTCGAGCAATTGCTGGGCGGTGCTGGTGCTCTTGGCCGCAACCCGCAACACCTCGGCCAGGCGTGCGTTATCGGCATTGCCGGCCAGCCGGGTGATTTCGCTGCGATCCGGGCGCAGCACGATGATGGTGGGGTAGCCCTTGACCCCGAAGCGCTCGCCCCAGGCCTGCGCGCCCTCCGAATCGCCGTCCAGGTGCACGGCTACGAACTGCTGGGTGCGCGCGATGAAGGCCGGATCCTTGAACAGCGTGGCCTTGAGGCGATTGCAGGGCGGGCACCAGGCCGCGCCCCAATACAACAGGATCGGCTTGCCGCTGTCCCTGGCTTCGGCAAAAGCGTCTTCCACATCGCCCTCGCGCCAGGCGATGCCGGCAGCGGCTGCCGGCGTGGACGCTGTCTTGGGCTGTGCGGGCGCCGCAGGCGGTGCTGGCTTGTTGCAGGCGGTCAGCGCAGCCAGCACTGCCAGCAGCGCGATCAAGGATGGAGAAGGGCGTCGCAGCGACAGCGTCATGGCAAATCACCGTGGGGCGGCAGAAGGTCGATCACGCACTCTAGCGACCGTTGGCGGGCCAGGGCCGGAGTGCGTCATAACCGTTGTACATCTGCTTACAACCCGGATTTGCGGCGATGCGAATTGCTGTTACGCAATGCGCAGCGGGCAGGCGCTGGCGCGGCGCATCGTCAATGGCGCTCGGCTGCGCCTTGCGGCTGGTTAGAGGCACCGCGCGCATAACGTGCGGCCACAACGGCGCAGACGATCAGCTGCAGCTGGTGATACAGCATGATCGGCAACACGATCGCGCCCAGCCCGCCGCCGGCAAACATCACCTTGGCCATCGGCACGCCGGTGGCCAAACTCTTTTTCGAGCCGCAGAAGACGATGGCGATTTCATCGGCGCGGCTGAAGTGCAGGCGCCGCGCGATGCAGGTGATCGAAAGCATCGCCATGGCCAGCAACAACGCTGCAGCACCGAGTACCGCCAGCAGCGCAGGCAGCGGCGTCTTCTGCCACAGCCCTTCGTTCACCGATGCGCTGAAGGCGGTATAGACCACCAGCAGAATGGTGCCTTGATCGGTGTAACGCAGCACGGCGCGATGGCGTTCGACCCAGCCGCCGATCCACGGGCGCATGAAATGGCCGGCCAGAAACGGCACCAGCAATTGCAGCAGGATCTTGCCGATCGCCTCGGCCGGATGCGCCATCGCGCCTTGGCTGCCGACCAGTGCGCCCATCAGCAACGGGGTGAAAAACACGCCCAGCAGGCTGGAAAGCGAAGCCGCGCAGACCGCGGCCGGCACATTGCCGCGCGCCATCGATGTGAACGCGATCGAGGACTGCACCGTGGACGGCAGCGCGCACAGGAACAGCACGCCGACATACAGCTCCGGCGTCAGTACCAGATGCGCCAGTGGTTTGAACAACAGCCCAAGTAACGGGAACAGTACGAAGGTGCAGCCCAGAATCACCAGATGCAGGCGCCAGTGCAACGCGCCGGCCTTGACCGCTTCGCGCGACAGCCGCGCGCCGTGCAGGAAGAACAGCGCCGCGATCGCCACGTCGGTGACATCGTCCATGACTGCAGCGGCCGTACCCGAGACCGGGAGAAACGAGGCCAGTGCGACCGTGCACAGCAGCGCGAGGGTGAAGGGGTCAATGCGCAACCGCGCCAGCAGCTTCTTCATCGAGATCCAACGGTAGCGCGCGATCTTGCGCCTGGTATGGACCATTCTACGATGCGTGCAGGCCTTGCCTGTGGCATCGACGCCAGCGTTCGCGCCTGAAACGGCCCGGCGGTGCGCGATTGCCTTGCGCTGCGTCCAGCCGCACAGCGCTGCATCACAACGCTGCGAGCGCCTTGAGCAGTTCGCGCATTTCGTATTTGTCGGTGTCGTCCAGCCCTTGCGCGCGCTGTTTGGCCTGCAGCTCTTCCACGCGCTGACGCAGCAACTGCTTGTCGAGTTGCGCGACGACGTCATGCAGCTCAAGCGTCCAACTGTGTTCGTCGCCGGGAAGTTCCTGCGCCGCCAGCTTCTGCAAGGCAGCGAGTTCCTCGCGCTCGGCGAAGTGCTCCAGCAGCGCGCCCGTGCTGATTTCCGGGCGTTGCCGGACCAGGTCCAGCAATTCCATCAACAAGTCGATCCCGGGCAGGCGCAGCCCGGAAAAATCATGCACGCCTTCCAGGCTCATCGCCAATGACGGCCGTTGCAGCAGGATGGCGATGGACGCACGCACCAGGCTGCGTTTCTGCGTGGGCGCGCCCATGCGGGCAGGCGGCCGCGGCCTGGGTGCGGGCTGCTGCGCAGACGAACTGGCGCCAACCCCGGTCAGGCGCGCCAGTTCCTGTTTCATCAGATCGCCGAACGCGCCTTCGGGGATTTGCGCCAACAGCGGGCGCGCACGTTCGGCCAGGCGCGCCTTGCCGTCCAGCGTGTGCAGGTTGATCTCGCGCGACATCTCGTCGAAGAAGAACTGCGACAGCGGCGTGGCCTGTTTCAGGCGCTGATCGAAGGCCTGCGCGCCTTCCTTGCGCACGATGGTGTCCGGGTCCTCGCCATCGGGCAGGAACAGGAAAAACGCCTGGCGGCCATCCTTCATGCGCGGCAGCACCGATTCGAGCGCGCGCCAGCCGGCCTTGCGCCCGGCGTTGTCGCCATCGAAACAGAAATACACATCCGGCGCGTTGCGGAACAGCAGCTCGGCATGTTCGGGCGTGGTGGCGGTGCCCAGCGTGGCCACCGCCTGGGTCACACCGAACTGGAACAGCGAGACCACGTCCATGTAGCCCTCCACCACGATCAGCCGCTCGATCTTCTGATTGGCCTGCCGCACCTGCCACAGACCATACAGCTCGCGGCCCTTGTGGAACAGCGCGGTTTCCGGCGAATTGAGGTACTTCGGCCCCGGGTCGCGGCCGTCGGCCGGCGCGCCCATGGTGCGTCCGCCGAAGGCGATCACGCGGCCGCGGCGGTCGAAGATCGGGAACATCACCCGGTCGCGGAACTTGTCGTACACATGGCCGCGATCGTTCTTGGAAAACAGCCCGACGCGCTCGAGCACGCTCATGCGCCGCGCATCGGTGCCCAGGGTGTCCTTCAATGCGCTGTAGCCGTCGGGCGCATAGCCGATCTGGAAACGCGCGCGGTTGTCGGCATCCACGCCGCGCCCGTCCAGATAGTCGCGGGCGCGTTCGCTGCCCTCGAGCTGGCGCTGGAAGAACTTGGTGGCCGCTTCCAATGCCGAGTACAGCTCGCGGCTGTCGTCCTGCTGCTGCGGCGTGCGCTGCTGGGTCTCGCGCGGGATTTCCATGCCGGCGCGCTTGGCCAGCTCGTCGACCGCATCGAGAAATTCGAGGCGGTCGTAATTCATCAGGAAACTGATTGCGGTGCCGTGCGCGCCACAGCCGAAGCAGTGATAGAACTGCTTGGTCGGCGACACCGTGAACGAGGCCGAACGCTCGTCATGGAACGGGCAGCGCGCCGAATATTCCTTGCCCTGACGCTTGAGCGGCACGCGACCGCCCACCACCTCGACAATATCGGTGCGTGCAAGCAGTTCGTCGATAAACGCGTCGGGGATGCGGGCCATCCCGCTAGGATATCTCAGCGGCCTGCCAGCACTTCGTCGCCCCCGCCGAAGAGGCCGGCGAGGCAGGCACTGCAGCAGTCCTCAGCCGCGTGGCAGCGCCTGCGACTCCGCTGCTGAAGATGCAGGCGCTGCATCGGCAGGCGGCACGATCACCGGCGGATGCTCCGGGTCCACGCCCGCCTCGCGCAGCTTGCGATGCGAGCGCACCCGCTCGTCGATCACCGCGGTGATCAAGGCGCCGACGAAGAACACCACCGAGGCGTAGTACATCCACACCAGCAGGATGACCAATGTCCCCATCGAACCATAGGCGCTACCCGGCGCTGCGGTGGCGATGTACACGCCGATGGCGTAGCGGCCCAGCGCGAACAAGACCGCGGTGATGACCCCGCCCAGGAACGCCTGGCGCCAGTCGACGGTGCGATCGGGCAGGTAGCGATACAGGAACGCGAACGCCAGCGAGTACAGGGCCAGCGTGGTCACGTAACCGACTGCCGGCAGGACCGAGGGCAGGCGCGCAAAGACCACCTGCAGCGCGGTGGTGGCAATCATCGACACGATCAGCAAGAAGCCCAGCGCCAGGATCACCCCGAACGAGAACACCCGCTTCTGCAGCCAGGCCATCAAGCCGTCCAGGCGTTGCTTGTCGGTGCGGAAGATCAAATTCAAGGCGTTCTGCAGCTGCGCGAACACCGCCGTGGCGCCGATGAACAGCAATAGCGTGCTCCATACGCCGGCCAGTGAGCCAACGCCAGGTTGATCGGTGGCATTGCGAATGACGGTCTGCGCGACTTCGGCCGCGCTGCCGCCGGCCAATTGCCCGATTTGCTGCACCAATGCTTCTTGCGCTGGCGGATAGAGCGAGGCAGTCAGCCACAACAGCAGCACCAGCAACGGGGCCAGCGACAGCAGCGCGTAGAACGACAACGACGCCGCCTGCGTCATCACGTCGATCTCGATGAAGCGGTTCAGCAGCGCCATCGGAACGCTGCGCTGCAGACGGCTCAGATGCTTGTGCAGATAGGCGGAGGAAAGCGTCGTCACCGGCGGGAGGATCCTTGGCGCATACCGTTGGCGCGGAGGCGACGTCAGGGCAAAGTCGGTATGCGGAAAGACCTTGCCCATGCCTGCGCTGGCGTCCACGTTCTAGCAGGGCCGGATCGAAGGACGGGTGAAAGCGCGCACGTGTTATGGGCGAAGCAGCAGGCGGTGCACCTGGTACGCGCAGTCTGTTGCGCGTCGTGAGCAACGCGCGCGGTGTGTCTGTCAGCTCATTCGATGTGCGCCAGTTGCCGATGTACCTGTAGGGCCGCGTGATTGGAACTGCCGGAGTCCACGCGACGACAGGGACGCAAACTGTGCAGAACGCTTCGGCCGCATGCATGGCCATGCGCGTTTGAACGAGGGCGCGCGCCCTGCCTGATGCGTTGCGTGTCGTAGATGTGCAACGGCCTTGGCGCTCCAGTGGCGTCCTGCAACATCACTGCGTGTCAAGAGGTCCGCCTTCCACTGGAAACGCCGCTCGGTGATGCGGCAGGCAGTGCCGCACTCGTCGCAGTGCCCTGGCCGTGGCACAGGGCGCTGCGGCGATCGATCAGCCTGCCAGCTGCTGCTTGACCAACGTCGAGACCAGGCCCATATCGGCCTGACCGGCCAGCTTGGGCTTGAGCGCGCCCATCAGCTTGCCGATATCGGCCGGGCTGCTTGCCCCGGTCTCGGAGATCGCGGCCCGGATGGCAGCCACGATCTCGGCTTCGCCCATCTTGGCCGGCAGATAGCGCTCGATCACCACGATCTCCTCGCGCTCGATCTGCGCCAGGTCATCGCGCGCGGCGGCTTCGAACTGAGTGACCGAGTCCTTGCGCTGCTTGACCATCTTGTCGAGCACGGCGATCACGGCGGCATCGTCCATCTCGATGCGCTCGTCCACTTCCTTCTGCTTGATGGCGGCGTTGATCAGCCGGATCACGCCCAGGCTGTGCTTGTCGCCGGACTTCATGGCGGCCTTCATGTCATCGGTGAGCTGCTGCTTCATGGACATGCGGTAACTCCTGAGTGTAGGTATCGAGTGGTGGCCAAGGCGCCCAATCGGGCTGGGTACCTCGGCCGAACGGGGGGGCAGGGCGTGCGTGGAGAGATGCCTCGCCGCGCGTCGCGCGGATTGCCTGACGTCTCCCGCGCAATACCGCGTGGCGGACCAATACAAAAAGCCGGCGACGCTTGCGCGTGCCGGCTCTTGGGTTCGCTCCCGATAGGTCGCGCCTTCTGCGCAGACCCATCGGCAAGGAACCGCGTTCGATCAGTACAAGCGCTGACGCTTGGTGACGTCGCGCGAGGAACGACGCAGCTGACGCTTCACGGCAGCGGCAGCCTTACGCTTACGCTCCTGGGTCGGCTTTTCATAGAACTCGCGCTTGCGGGTTTCGGCCAGCACGCCGGCCTTTTCGCAGGTGCGCTTGAAACGGCGGAGCGCAAATTCGAAGGGCTCGTTCTCGCGGACTTTAACGCTGGGCATGTGTTCTCCAGAAGTGGGATTTCCGTCCGGGAGCCCCGGGCGGGTGCGAGCGGACTTGCGTGACGGAATTTCCGGGTTGCCCCGGCGAGCCGCTCATTATAACGACTTGCCGCCGACCTGCAAGCCCCTGGCAGAATTTGCCGCCGCGACGCGAATAAAGCATGCGCCCGGGCCATATGCGGCCGGCACGGCAGGGCGGTGCAGCATCTTGCCATCGGCCGGTCTGCGCAGCGCAAAAGCTGCGAAAATAGCGGCATCTCCCCATGCCGAGCTGCCGTGAAAGTTCTTGGGATCGAATCATCGTGCGATGAGACCGGCGTAGCGGTCTACGACACCGAATTGTCCGGCGTGCCGGCGCTGCGCGCGCATGCGGTCTACAGCCAGATCGCGCTGCATGCCGAATACGGCGGCGTGGTACCGGAGCTTGCCAGCCGCGACCACGTGCGCAAGTTGCTGCCGCTGATCCGCCAGACCCTGGGCGAGGCCGGGCTGCGCATCGACGAACTGGATGGTGTGGCCTACACCGCCGGGCCGGGGCTGGTCGGGGCATTGTTGGTCGGTGCCGGCGTGGCGCGCTCGCTGGCCTGGGCATTGGATGTGCCGGCGATCGGCGTGCACCATATGGAAGGCCACTTGCTGGCGCCATTGATGGAAGACGACCCGCCGCAGCCGCCGTTCGTGGCCTTGCTGGTGTCCGGCGGGCATACCCAATTGGTGTCGGTGAAGGCGCTGGGCAGCTACCAAGTGCTGGGCGAGACGCTGGACGATGCGGCCGGCGAAGCCTTCGACAAGACCGCCAAGATGATGGGCCTGCCGTACCCGGGCGGCCCGCAGCTGGCCGCCTTGGCCGAAACCGGCACGCCGGGGCGCTATAAGTTCGCGCGGCCGATGACCGACCGGCCCGGCCTGGATTTCAGTTTCAGTGGGCTCAAGACCCAGGTGCTGCTGGCCTGGCGGTCCAGCGACCAGTCCGACACCACCCGGGCGGACATCGCGCGCGGCTTCGAAGACGCGGTGGTGGACACCCTGGCCATCAAGTGCCTGCGCGCGCTGGACGCGGCCGGCTGCGACACCTTGGTCGTGGCCGGCGGCGTGGGCGCAAACAAGCGCCTGCGCGCGCGTCTGCAAGAGGCTGCCCAGCGCCGCGGCGGCCGGGTCTGTTTCCCGCGCCCGGCCTTGTGCACCGACAACGGCGCGATGATCGCCTTCGCCGGCGCGCTGCGACTGCAGGCCGGTGAGCATGCGGATGCGGCGGTGCATGTGACACCGCGGTGGGATATGGCGGGCTTGCCGCCACTGGCGGCGGCGCGGGATTCGGGAGTGGGGATTGGGGATTCGTAGCCCGGTTTCTTGTGTGCTCTGCTCTTGTTTGCCTGCTCTTGCCAATCCCGACTCCCCAATCCCAAATCCCGGCTCCCATGGATAAAGTGTTTATTGAAGGTCTCGACATCGATGCGCTGATCGGCATCTACGATTGGGAGCGCCGCATTCGCCAGACCTTGCGGTTCGATCTGGAGATGGGATTCGACAACCGCATTCCGGCGGCCAGCGACGACATTGCCGATACGCTGAACTACAAGGCGGTGAGCAAGCGCTTGATCGAGTTCGTGCAAGCCTCGGACTTCGGGCTGGTGGAGACGCTGGCCGAGCGCTGCGCGGCGCTCGTGCTGGACGAATTCGGCGTGCACTGGCTGCGGTTGAAGCTGAGCAAGCCGGGGGCGGTGCGCGGCGCGCAGGCGGTGGGCGTGATCATCGAGCGGGAACGCGCCGCCTGATTGTCGCGAACCGCTCGCCTGGCTGGCTTATCGCTGCATGCGTGGATCCCGGAGTATCGACGGTTGCGGTGGACCAGGCGCTGCGCCGCTGCCGCTCCGGCGGGCAACATGCCGTGCAACCGGCCTCTACAAATCCCGAATCTCGAATCCCGGCCTTTAAAACTTGCCTCCCCGCAGGCGCGTCAGGCTAGAATTGACGGCCATGTAAACGTTTTCTCAAGGATCTCATGGCTGCTGATCGCATCGAAACCCTGATTGCCCGGATGACCGTCGAAGAGAAGGTCGGACAGTTGGGTGTGTTCGCCGACATGGTGCGGCCGTTCGCGCCGGACGTGAATCCCGAGGCCAATGTGCTCAATGCCGACGAGGTGTTGCAGCAGGTGCGCTTGGGTCGGGTCGGCTCGCTGTTCAATGGCGTGGGCGCCGCGCTGGGCGTGCAGATCCAGAAAGTCGCCGTGGAAGAGAGCCGTCTGGGCATCCCGGTGATCCTGGCCGCCGACGTGATCCACGGCATGCGCACGGTGTTCCCGATTCCGCTGGGCGAGGCGGCCAGTTTCGAGCCGGCGTTGGCCGAGCGCACCGCGCGCGCCACCGCGATCGAGGCCACCGCTGCCGGCCTGCACTGGACCTACGCGCCGGCCGTGGACATCGCGCGCGACCAGCGCTGGGGCCGTGGTGCCGAGGGTGCCGGCGAAGACGTGATGCTGGGCGCGGCCTTTGCCGCTGCCCGTGTGCGCGGGTTCCAGGGCAGCGACCTGACCGCTCACGATTGCCTGCTGGCCACGCCCAAGCATTTCGCCGCCTATGGCGCAGTGGCGGCAGGCATGGAATACAACACCGTCGACATTGCGCCGCAGACCTTGCGCGATGTGCACTTGCCGCCGTTCAAGGCCGCCTTCGATGCCGGCGCGTTGACCGTGATGTCGTCCTTCAACGACATCAACGGCGTGCCGGCCAGCGCCAACCACGAGTTGCTGACGCAGATCCTGCGCGGCGAATGGCAGTTCCCCGGCGTGGTGATTTCCGATTACACCGCCGACATGGAATTGATCGCGCACGGCTATGCCGCCGATGAGCGCGACGCGACCAAGAAGGCCTTCCTGGCCGGGTTGGACCTGAGCATGCAAAGCGGCTTTTATGCCGCGCATTTGCCGTCGCTGGTGGAAAGCGGCGAGGTGCCGATGGCCACGTTGGATGCCAGCGTGCGGCGCATCCTGCAGCTCAAAGAAGCGATCGGGCTGTTCGACAATCCGTATCGCTCGCTGGACCCGGCGCGCGAAGCCGACACCACGCATCTGCCGGCGCACGATGCGTTGTCGCGCGATGCCGCGCGGCGCTCGATCGTGCTGTTGAAAAACGAAGGCGGCGTGTTGCCGCTGAAGAAGAGCGGCCAGCGCATCGCGTTGATCGGCCCGTTCGTGCAGGACCGCGAAAACATCGAGGGCTGCTGGACCCTGTTCGGCGACAAGGAACGCTACGTGACCCTGGAGCAGGGCGTGCGTGCGGTGGTCGGCACCGAGGATCTGAGCGTGGTGGCGGGCTGCGGACTGGAAGAGGCGCTGCCGGGTGGCATTTCCGCTGCGATCGATGCGGCGCAGGCGGCCGATGTGGTGGTGCTGGCGTTGGGCGAGCCGCAGCGTTTCAGTGGCGAGGCGCAATCGCGCACCGAGATCACCTTGCCGCCGGCGCAACAGGCACTGGCTGAAGCGATTGCAGCGACCGGCACCCCGATGGTGGTGTTGTTGCGCAATGGCCGCGCGCTGGCCTTGAGTGGTGCGGTGCGCGATGCCGACGCGATTGCCGTGACCTGGTACCTGGGCACGCAGACCGGGACCGGTGTGGCCGATGTGTTGTTCGGCGACTACAACCCGTCGGCGCGTCTGCCGATCAGCTTCCCGCAGGTGACCGGGCAGCAGCCGTACTTCTATAACCATTTGCGCACCGGGCGCCCGGAATTGCCGACCCTGTCCGAGTACAAAGCGCGTTGGCGCGAGATGCCCAACGAGCCGTTGTATCCGTTCGGGCATGGCTTGAGCTACACCACGTTTGCGTATGCGCAGCCGCAGTTGAGCGCGGCGCAACTCGGCTGGGATGAGGCGCTGACCATCACCACGCGCGTCAGCAACACCGGCAAGGTCGCAGGCGAGGAAGTGGTGCAGTTGTATGTGCACGATCGCGTGGCCAGTCGCGTGCGCCCGGTGCGCGAACTCAAGGGGTTTCGCAAGGTATTGCTGCAGCCCGGCGAGAGCCAGGACGTGGTGTTCACGCTGGAGCGCGATGCGCTGGCCTTCACCAACCACAAGTGCGTCTTCGGTGCGGAGCCGGGTCTGTTCGATATATGGGTGTGCGCGTCGGCCAAGAGCGGCGAGGCAGTGACCTTCGAACTGCTGGAACGCTGATAGAAGCGCGCTTGGCACACTCGGCGCGGCGATCGTGCGAACGGGCGGCCACTGTTACAGCGCGAAGCGCCCGCTGACGTCGTGGTCAAATGCGATGACGACTGTCCAATGTCGCCATCGCGCTTGCCGGTGCAGCGCGTCAGATGCACCGGCGCATGCCGCGGAATCGATCAAGCGTCGCTTTCGACCGCGGCCTTGCTCTTGGGCGTGAGTTTCAGCAGACGCCCGGTACTGCCACTGGCTTCGTCTTCCAGTAGCCAGAGCGCGCCGTCGGGACCTTGCTCCACTTCGCGGATGCGTGCGCCCATGTCGTAACGGGCCACTTCGCGCGGCTGGTCGCCCAGCGACACCTGCACCAGCGCCATCGACGACAGCCCACCGATAAAGCCATTCCCGCGCCATGCCGGGAACTGCTTGCCGCTATAGATCACAAAACCTGCTGGCGAGATCACCGGCGTCCAGCTGATCTTGGGTGCGGCGAACTCCGGACGCGTGTTGTGGTCGGGGATCGGCGTGCCGTCATAGTTGTCGCCGTTGGAGACGATCGGGTAGCCGTAGTTGGCGCCACGCTGGATCAGGTTCAACTCATCACCGCCGAGCGGACCCATTTCGTGTTCCCACAGGCGGCCCTTGCTGTCGAAGGCCAGGCCAAGAATATTGCGATGGCCCAACGACCACACCTGCGCAGCAACGCCGCCTTGCGCAACGAACGGGTTGTCGGCCGGCACGCTGCCGTCGTCGTTGAGCCGGATCAGTTTGCCGAGGTTGGCTTTCATGTCCTGGGCAGGAGTGAACTTCTGCCGTTCGCTGGAGCTGATCCACAGCTTGCCATCGGGCCCGAACGCGAGCCGATGCCCGAAGTGGCCATTGCCGGTGACCTTGGGATCCTGGCGCCAGATCACCTTCAGGTCCGAGAGCGTGCCGCCGCCGGTTGCATCCAGCGTGAGCTTGGCGCGCGCCACCGCAGCGCCGCGCGTGTCGCCTTCGCCCGGCTCGGCATAACTCAGGTAGACCAGCCCGTTCTTGGCGAAGCGCGGATGCGCCAGCACATCGCCGAAACCGCCTTGACCACCGTAGGCAACCGCCGGCACGCCGGTGACGGCGCTCTTGCGTTTGGTCTTAGTGTCCAGGCGCATCAAGGCGCCGCGCTTTTCGCTGACCAGCAAGCTGCCATCGGGCAGGAAGGTCATTGCCCAGGGTTCGTCGAAATCGGCGACCGTGGTGGCCTGAAATGGCCACTGTGCTTTGGGAATGGAGGCCGCGGGGGCGGCTGCGGGCGCGGCAACTGCAGTGCCGGCAGTGAACAGGGTGGCCGAGCAGGCCAGGGCAAGCAGACGACGGACAGACATGGGGTCCTCCTGGGGATGGGCGCGGCACGCTGCAGCCCTCCCGCAACGTGTCCCGCGTCGGGTTTTCAAGTACCTTACACGACGTCGCCGGGGGCGCCCTTGTTGCAGATCACTGTCTGCAGGACGCCCGCGTCTCACAACGTCGTATTTCGTGCATCGTTCCACCATAGAAAGGGAGTTTCCATGGCCACGCAAAAAACCTCGCCTGCTTTTATCGCCGCATCCTGGGCCGCATTATTGCTGGGCGGTGCGGCGTATCTGGTGGGTTTGTGGAATGCCCAGATGTTGCTCAACGAGAAGGGCTACTACTTCACGCTATTGTTGTTCGGTTTGTTCGCCTCTGTCTCGTTGCAGAAAAGCGTACGTGACCGCGCAGATGGAATTCCGGTGACCGGCTTGTACTATGCCATCTGCTGGTTTTCGCTGATTGTTGCGTTGGTGCTGCTGACCATCGGCTTGATCAATGCCACGCTGTTGCTGAGCGAGAAAGGATTTTACGCAATGGCCTATGCGCTGAGCCTGTTTGGTGCAGTTGCGGTACAGAAGAATACCCGCGATGCGATGGAGATCAGTGACGCATCGCGTAGTGCGCGCAGCGTGCCGCCGGCACTGGACTGATACGCGAAAGATCGTGTGATGCAACAACGCCACCTCGACGGTGGCGTTGTCGTTTTAGCGCTTATGCGTGTCGTCGCCAGTGACGAAATCGGCCGCGTTTTCCCAGGCGCGCTTGACTGCATGCCGCGCCTTGCTCCAACTCAGCGACGAGGTGCCGCGCCTGGCCTCCCAATCGCGATGCAACTCGGCTTCGACCTGGTCGTAAGCGCGCGCGTTGTCGCGGATACGCGCTTCATAACCTGCGAGATAAGCGCCTTCGTAGTCTTCGTAGCGATCGCCTTCGGTGTAATACGGCTCTTCGGTGAAGCGTTCGCGCCAATACGTCGATACGTTCTGGCTGCGGTCCTCGTCCGGCGCCCGGCCCGGAATCTGATACGGCACGTTCATGCGCGTCTCCGTGGTGTATGTTCGGATTACCCTAGGTCGCTTGCCGTTAATTTCATTGCCATGGCAGGTGAGGAGTACATCAACGCAGCAGGTTCGACACGGCGCCGTAGCCCAGGCTTCTCAACGCGTGATCGCGGCAGCGTTGCGCTGGAGGGAGGACGGTCTTGGATGGCGCTTCAGGTGGTCGCCGAGGCCGCTTCATACGGCAATGGGGTTGCACCGGCAGCCACCATGGCGGCCTCTGCCTCCTGCAGCGCCGGCTGCTCTGCATCGATAATCACTAGCACGCGCCCGGCCTGGATTTGCTCTTCGAACTGACGGCGTACCGGATCGGGCACCGTGGCGCCGATCAACGCCGATGACCAGCTACCGACCAGCGCGCCAGCCAGTGCCATGACGCCCGCGCCGGCCAAGGTCAGCCCAATCGGGGGGACTGCGATGGCGACCAGGCCAGCCACCAGGCCAGCCGCACCACCGGTGGCGGCGCCGCGTGCGGCAGCGGGAAGGAAGTCGGTTTTGACGTCCTTGCGTTCGTCTGGGACGTCCCGCAGTTCGATATCGGAGCGGGCGATCAACGACAGCGCATCGTTGTCGATGCCGGCACTGCGCGCGGCCTGCAGCACGCGCTGAGCGCCGTCGAGATCGGCGGTGCTGTAGACATGGCGAAGTTTCATCGCAAGCTCCCATGCAGGTAGAAGCTCAGCGTTGGGTTCATGCGGTTAGGCTTGCGTGAGCGCTGTGCGAGCATGCCGCGAAATCGCAGGTCGCCCGGGGAGCATCTCACTATCCGATGCACGGCAACATGCAGAAAATATGGTGTGGTGCGGGCATGCCGCGTCAAAAACTGCTCAACAGCAGTTGGTTGTGCCCTCAGCCGCCTTCAAGCCGCTTGCGCGGAAACAGATAAAACACCCAACCGACCAGAAGCGCCACGCCTGCTGCGGCCAGATTCTGCCAACTGGCGCTGGCCAGCAGGCCCAGCGACAGCACCAAGGCGGCGATGGGGATGGCCGGTCCGCCGGGCAGGCGCAACGTCTCGGTGCGTTGCCGGTACCTGCGCGCCAGCACGATCACTGCTGCGGCGGTGCCGATGTAGGCGAACAGGCGGGTGACCATCGACAATAACGCCAGCTGCGTAAACGATCCCGACAACGCCAATGCGAGCGACAACGCGCCCTGCGTGAGCACCGCCGCGGCGGGCGTATGGAAGCGCGGATGCACGCGTGCCAGAAACGCAGGGCCATAGCCATCGCGTGCAAGCGCAAACAGAAAGCGCGGGCCGAGCATCACGGTGTTGCTGGTGGTGCCGAGGATGGAAATGGTGGCGCCCACGGTGAGGATCAGTGCCAACGCTTCGCCACCGAATCGGCTTGCGGCATCTGCCAGCGGCGTCGGCGAGGCCGCAAGGTTGGGCAGGGTGCCCTGCGCCACCACCTGCACCGCGGCGTAGATCAGGGTGACGGTGACGATCATGGTGATCAACGCAAATGGCACATCGCGCCGCGGGTTGCGGTATTCGCCAGCGGCTGCGGGAATGTTTTCGAAACCTGCGTAGGCGAACAGCAGCAGCAAGGCCGCTTCATCGAGATTGCCCAGGTCGCGCAGATCGGGCGCGGTGCCGGCAAACGCCCATGACCAATCGACATAGAACAGGCCGATCGCCACGAACAGCAACAACGGCACCAGCTTGCCGATCACCAGCGCGATGCCGGTGCGCGCGGCCGATTTCACGCCGATCACGTTGATCGCGGTGAGCAGGCCCAGCGAGCCGACGACGACCAGCAAGCGCGCCCAGGGATCGGTGGCGGCGGTGGGCCAGAACCGCGCCACTGCGTCGGCCAGGCCATTGCTCAAGGCAGCCGCCGAACTGATGCGCGTGAGCCAGATCATCCAGCCAATCTGAAAACCGACGAACGGGCCGAATGCTTCGCGCGTGTAGAGATAGCTGCCGCCCGGCGTATCGAAGTAGCTGCCCGCTTGCGCGTAGCACAGCACCAGCAAGGCGACTGCAAGGCCGGCCAGCATCACGGCCCACAGGCTCATCGGCCCGAGCAGCGCGGCGGTTGCGGCAGGCAGCAGGTAGATGCCGCTGCCGATGACATCGTTGATCGACAGGCCGACGATCTGCCACCGGCTGACGACACGGACCAAACCTGCCGCGTCCGGCGCGGGCTGCGGTGTGCTCATGGCGCGTCCCCGGTCAGTGCAGGCAAGTGCCATGCAGTGTGCAGGCGCGCGTATTCGGCGCGTGGCAGCAGCACGAACAGCGGATGATCGTCCGGCTTCAGCCAGGCGAGCAAGCGTTGCATGTCGGCCGCTGCCATCGCGGTGCAGCCGGCGGTGAACTGGCCTGGTGTACGCCACAAGTGCGCGAAGATGCAGCTGCCGCGTCCGGGAACGGCCCTGGGGTTGTGCGCGATGACGAAGCCCTCGCTGTAACGCGCATCGCCTGCGTGGCGCAGATCCAGACGCATCGGCTCGGTCGAGCCGGCAACGGCCGCCTCGCCCACCTGCGCGGCATCGACGATGCGGTTGTACAGCGGTGAGCTGGGCACATCCATGCAGTAATGGGTAGCGCTCATCGCCTGGTATGGCATAGCGCTGTCGATCTTCGACGCATAGCCGAACGCCGGGCCGATGGCGAAGACGCCGGCAGGGCTGCGACCATCGCCTTCGCGCTTTTGCGGGCCCTGCATCTGCACAGGATGCAGGCCCTCGCCCCAGGCACTGCCCTGCCGCCCAAGCGCAACGGCGAAGCTATGGGCAGCCGGTTGCCATTCGCCATCCACACGGGTGAAGGTGCGCAGACGCGCCTGGGTGCTGTCCCAGTCCGCGGTGGTCACCACGATCAACGTGCGTGCATGGTTCAACGCATCGATCGGGCTGGCCGCGATGGCAAGACTGCAACAGCTTGTCAGCGCCAGCAGCACAAGGGATCTAAACACGGTGGCAAGGCGCATGCAGGCTCCGGGCAATGGTCGAGCGGGATGAGTCCAAAGGCGAGACACGGTTGTCTGGAAACGGCGCGCTACGGTGGTGCGTGACCGACGCCGCGTTGTCGCTACTGTACTCAGCAATGCTGTTGCGTGGTGCATGTGCGTGTCGCGCATCAGACAGGCGCGTCCGTTGCCCGGAATCGGCGAGTAACGCTGGTCATACCCACGTTGTAGCGCGGTCTGCTTCCATTTGGGGGCTGTTCGCCGCACCGCGTCGGCCGCTCTCACGCCGGCAACAGTTCCAGCCCATGAATGCGGCGGATGCCCAGTCCCGGCGAATCGTCGATGTGGATCTGCGCCTCGTCGAATCGCACGCCACCCTCGGTGGGGTCGAACTGCCCAAGCGCAGGTGCATCCAGATCGGCCAGGGTGATGCTGTCGGCCTTGGCCACCGCCAGATGCACCGCGGCGGACACGCTGATGCTGGATTCGATCATGCAGCCGATCATGCATGGCAATCCATACAACCCGGCGATGTCGGCGATGCGGATGGCATTGGACAGCCCGCCGGTCTTCATCAGTTTGATGTTGATGATGTCGGCGGCGCGACGCTGAATCAGCGCGATCACCTGCGTAGGCGAGAAGACGCTCTCGTCGGCCATCACCGGCGTGTCGATGCGTGCGGTGACGAAGGCGAGCCCGTCGAGGTCGGCGGCCTTGACCGGCTGCTCCAGCAGCTCCAGCGCGATGCCGCCATCTTCCAGCGTACGCATGGTGCGCACCGCTTGTTTGGGCGTCCAGCCTTGATTGGCATCCAGCCGCAGCGATGCGCGCCCAGCGACTGCCGCATGAATTGCCGTGACGCGTTCGACATCCGACTCGATGTCCTTGCCGACCTTGATCTTCAGTGCGCGATAGCCGTGCGCGAGCGCCGCTTGCGCCTGCGCCACCATGGTGGGGATGGTATCGGCGCTGATGGTGATGTCGGTCGTGACGCGCGGCGTGCCGCCACCGAGCAACTGGTACAGCGGCGCACCAAAACCCTGCGCCCACAGATCGTACAGTGCGATCTCCACGGCGGCCTTGGCGCTGGTGTTGCGTTCGAGCGCGTGTTGAACGAGCCCGCATAGCCGGTTGAGATCGGCCACGTCCTGCCCAATCAGCTTGGGGCCGATGCAGTGTTGGATCGCGGCAATGATGCTGCCATGGGTATCGCCAGTGATGGGCGCGGTGGCGGGTGCGGCGCCGTACCCGATGTGGCCGCTGTCGGTCTGCAACAGCACCACCACGTCCTCGATTGCCTGCACCGTGCGCACGGCTGTCTTGAACGGTGTTTTCAGGGGTACGCGCACCATGCCAAGCCGGAAGCCGGTGATCTTCATAAGGGGCCCGTTGGAAAAACGCGTTGAATGCGGGTGATGTGGTCGATGAATGCAGTGCCATCGCTGGCGAGCAAGGGCAGCAATGGGGTGACCGACACACCATTCAAACGCGCGCGCTGCACGCTGCCGTCGGCCGCGTGGTAACTGGCCCCGGCCACATCATGGATCACCCATGGCGCACCGCCTGCATGGCCGATCACCAGCATCACATGGCCTGGAATGTAGACCAGATCGCCAACCTGCAGCTGTGCGAGCTGTTGCAGGCGTTGCGCCAACGGTGCGCCAGCGTCGAACGTGACACTGTGCAACACCGTGCTGCGCGCCTGGTCGCCGGTATTGCGAGGCAGCGCGAGGCCGAGGCTGCGATAGACATCCAGCACCAAGCCGCTGCAATCGCGCGCATCGTAATCGTTGCCCCAGCCATAGCGTTCGCCAAGGAATTTGAAGGCCTGCCGGAGCAGTGCGGCGTCGGTGGCGGGCAAGGCGCCGATGCGCACATCGGCGCCGCGCGGCATCAATGCAGGCACCAGCTGCAGACGCCCATCGGCACTGCGCACCGGCAATTGCACCACGTGGGCCGCTAGCGGCAACTGTCCGTTGACTGGCTGCTGCGTCGGCCAGTCGCCGAGCAAGGGCAGGCTGGTGCCCATATCCAGTGCGCGTGCAGAAACGGCTGGGTTTTCGGGCGTGTAGGCGGTCTGCGCGCGGGCTGCGGTAACGATCAGGCGCGGGCCGCGTTGTGCGTAATTCAGCACCTCGGTGCGGCTGCCCTCGGCAATCTGCGTGCTTGCGATCCACGCAGCGTAATTGGCGGCGACCACGAACTTCCACGCGCCATCGGCACTGCCGTGCAGGACCGCCACCGGCGTGCCGGGATACAGCGCCGATTCCTGGAAGCGGTCGATATCGCGGTCGTCAGCACTGGTAAACACACGCTGGGCAGTGGGAAAGGTCCGCAACGCGCCACGTGTGACGACCAGCGCAAAGCGCAGTGGCACCTGTGCGGGTATCGCATCCAATGCCAAGGCCGTGCGCAATGCCGCCAAGCGTGCGGTATCCAGACGCCGCCCGTCTGCGTCGTACAGCGGACGCGTCGGTATTGCCGATAACGCGTCGATACGCGCTCTCACATCAGTTGCGGGCAGCGTCTGGGGAAGTTGCGCGATGTCATGCATCGATGCATCGTCGCGCAGCAGGCGTGTATTGAAGTCGGCGATCTGCGCGGGGTCGATCCGCGGCATCTGCGCGTTGCGGCTGCGCCGGATCCAGTACTCTGCGGTGAGCTGTGCATCGCTGACGACAAAGGGCGGTGCTTGCGCGGCCGGCGTGGCAGCAGGCGCTGGTGCGGCGCCGCTGGGAAGGGCAAGCGCGATCAGCAGCAACATCAGCAGGTGGCGCGACAATGGCATGCAGGGCTCGGGAGGAAGGCAGCCGCTGGCGCGCTGCGAGGCAAGGCAAGGCCGATAGTGGCATGCGGCGCAGAGCGTATCCACATGTCCGAGCTGCGTGACGACTCTCGCCGGCAGTGGACGTTTGGGGGCGCGTTGGTGCGGAGCGTGCAGGAAGCCCGTGACCCTCTTTGCCGCAGCCGTAGATACGCGAGTGGCCGCTACTGCCGTCTTCGCAACGGCGATGCTTGCCAAGCTGGGAGACACCACCTGCGACTAACGATGGCAGCGCGCAAGGCCACCGCGCTGCCGACGGTCCCATCGGCAGACGGCCGCGCAAGCACGACTCGGCCGATAATGGTGCTGCGCAGGTCGTCCGGCCTTCCCAGGAGCAATACGTGCTGCCCAGCTTTTCTCTCTCGTCATCGGCCTGGCTGCGGACCGCCGTTTGCCTGGCCGCGCTGTCGCTGGGCGCCTGTGCCCACGCCCCGCAGCGCAATCCGCTGGCGCAGTGGGTGCCATCGCCCAATTACGACACGCGGCGACCGATCCTGATCGTGTTGCACTTCACCGACCAGCATTCAGTCCAGCAAAGCCTGAGTACGCTGCGCGGCCGCAACAGTGGCGGGCGCGTCAGTGCGCACTACCTGATCGGCGAAGACGGGCAGCGCTACCAATTGGTCAGCGATGGGCAGCGCGCCTGGCACGGCGGGGCCGGTCGCTGGGGCACCATCACCGACATCAATTCGGCCTCGATCGGCATCGAACTGGACAACGACGGCAGCGAGCCGTTCGCACCGGCGCAGATCGACAGCCTGCTGGTGTTGCTGGACGACCTGTGTCAGCGTCTGCGTATTCCACGCACGCAGATCGTCGGCCACGAAGACGTGGCCCCGACGCGCAAGAACGACCCCGGGCCGTTGTTCCCCTGGAGGCGCCTGGCCGACGCCGGTTTCGGCCGCTGGCCCGCGGCCGACGCGCCCGCAGCCCCGGAAGGTTTCGACCCATGGCAGGCGCTTGCCCTGATCGGCTATAGCATCGACGATCCGGCCGCCACACTGCAGGCGTTTCACCACCACTACCGCGGCAACAGCGCCACCACCCTGGATGCCGAAGATCTACGCATCCTGTCTGCGATGACCAACCACGCGAGACTTTCTGGCTCGCGACCGGCGCTTGAGCCAACTGAAGGCGACGACCACTAGGCGCACAGGCATCGAGCCGTGCTACCGCTGGCGGCGAACGAGCGCAGCATGACCTGCCGCGCAAACGCGGCATCTTGCAAGGGAACGGAAATGACCGACAACCTGCTGTTTCGAAATGGGCGCTGCTGGCGGCAGTGTGTTGTTCAAGGCGCTTTGCTGATGAGCGGCGTGGCGCCATGTGCGCTAGTCGCCGGCCAGGTGCATGTGTCCTCGGCAAGGACCGCGGCAGAGGCCGGCCTTGTGGACGTGCACGCCCTTGCGCCGGACATCGCATTGGACATGCGGTATGCGAGCAGCAACAACTTCACCGGCCGGGTGGTACCGGGCTATGACGCGCCGCGGTGTTACCTGTTGCGCCCGGCTGCCGACGCATTGGCACGGGTAGCGCAGACGCTCAAGGCCGAGGGCTATCGGCTACAGGTGTTCGATTGCTATCGGCCGGTGCGGTCGGTGAAGGCATTCGTTACCTGGGCTGCGGATCTGCAGGATCAGGCGACCAAGCCGCAGTACTACCCGCGGGTGGACAAGCGCGCATTGCTGGGCGATTACATTGCGCCCACCTCCGGGCATAGCCGTGGCGCGACGCTGGATCTGGGCTTGCTGGAGTGCCGGCCGGCCGGGCGGGTGCCGTGCAGTGGACATGGGCACAGGATTCGATTTCTTCGATGCGTGGGCGCACACCGAGGCGCCCGACATCAGCTCAGCACAACGCGCGCACCGCCAGCGCCTGCTGCAGGCGATGGCGGCCGAAGGATTTACCAACTATCCGATGGAATGGTGGCATTTCACGTTTCGTCCCGAACCCACGCCAGAGACGGCCTACGATGTTCCGGTGGACTGACAGCGGTCAGGCAACACGCTCTTCGTCGCTGATCGATCCGGTGCTGCTCGCGATCGGTTGGCCGCTTGCGAGACGCGTGGATGCGACACGCAAGCAGCCAGCATGGATGCAGGGCATCGTGTCGAAGTCGGCCGCGCTCTTGCCTCGCACAGACAGTGCTGGCATCGGTCGCCTCGCCGGCAACGGCGCAAGCACCAACACCAACACGAGCACAGCGCCAGTCGTACACTCCAATGTCCGCCAGCAGCACCGGCCGGCGTCGCCGCCACGTCCGGTCACTTGCCTCGACAGATCCAAGGAACCGCCATGTCCGACCCGGAACGCTTCGTCGATATCGCCTGCCCTTACTGCGGGGAGTGGATCACGCTGGCGCTGGATCTGACAGGCGGCGACCAGCATTACATCGAAGATTGCCAGGTCTGCTGCAAGCCGATTGCGGTGAGCGTGCGCTGGGACGAAGAAGGCGAAGCGCAGGTGCGTGCGCGTGGTCAGGACGACGCCTGAGCCATTGCGCGGGCCGCATCTGGCCCGCCTGTGGTTGCGATGCGCGACAGTAGCGCGCCCGACAGCGTCCAGATGCCGGCAATCGCCTGCATCTGCAGGTCGCCACGGCTGCGCCATCGCCCCTGGCAGTCTCCAGGTCGTTCAGGGCGCCTGCATTGCGAGGCGCGCCGATCCAGGCACTGCAGCCGCTAGACTGGTGCGCCTGCTGCCTGGATCGTCACAATGAATTTGCCCCTGCATTTCGGCCTGCTCGGTTCACTGGAGGCCGGGCTGATTGCGCTCATCCTGGGCGTGGTGGTCTTTGCGGTGGTGGAGCGGGGCGGGCGGCGGGTGCAGTTCAACCATGGGCACACGCTGGGCATTGCGTGTCTGCTGGCCGTGGCCATCGGTGCCGGATACGACATCTGGCATCTCGTCTATGCCAGCATCGTGCGACTGGAATCGCCGCTGTATGCGCGCCTGGCGCTGGCCAAGATCCACGACCCCAACGAACTGGGCTCGCGCGTGGTGCTGGAAGTGGCCGGCGCGCTCGCTGGCGTGGTGCTTGGTTGGAAGCTATTCAGTTCCGGGAGCTGGGAAAACGACCCGCCAAGTGCCTGAGCGTGGGGCATAAAGTGCGGGGCGGGTCGCAAATTTTCATGCATTGAATGAGGTGCTTCGGTTTGACTCACTCATGCCTAACAGGCGGTTAGCCGCAAACATTCGGGCTGTGGTTAAAAGACTGTTTTGCGCGAAATTGCGCCGGGTTGGGCGTTCATTTGCGATGGGTAGGGTGGTGCCATGTGCGGCGACACCGCGCATTCCCAAGCACAAGGAGACCACCCCAATGAAGAATCGCAACCGCACCTCGCTGCTCGCCGCTACCGTCGCTCTTGCTGCCGCCCTGGCGCTGCCGGCGATGGCGCAAAGCACCTCTCAAGACGCAGCGGCGCAGTCGGGCAGTTCGGCCACCGCGGCACAGTCGAGCGGTGCAAGCTCCGGTGGCGGCCAGACCTGGGCCAGCGTGGACACCGATAGCGATGGCGCCATCAGCAAGCAGGAAGCGCAGGTCAACGCCGGCCTTGCGCAGATCTTCGATCAGGCCGACGGCAACACCGATGGCAAGCTGACCCCGGATGAGTACAAGGCGTTCGTTGCCAAGCAGCAGGGGGGAGGTGCCACCGGCTCGCAGGGCAACTAAGCGACGCTCAAGGCACCTATGAGGTTTTGAGAAAGTGATGCATGCAGAGCGCTGGCATACAGCCCCGTCGGCGCGCTGCGACAGGCAGTAACCAGCACCAGCAACAGCAATAGCAAAAAACAGTACCAGCAACAGGATGGACACGCGGGAGCGATCTGCCAGGGTCGCTCCCGTTTTGTTGACGTCTGCCGCGTTAGGGTGAGCCGTTCCACGTCTGGCGCTCATCCATCATGTCGCATTTACGTCTTGCACTTCTGCTCGGGTTGGCGAACCCCGTATCTGCGCTCGCCGCGCCGCCGGAGCTGCCACCCGCCACCCCGACAACGTCGGTGCCGGCAACCGCTGGCAGCACTACACCGGCGATGTCGCCGTTGCCGATCGATCCGCCGGCTCCGGCCACCACGCCCTTGCTGCCGACGGCACCCAGGCCCGCCAGGTCCACGAGCGGTGCCGAGGCGTCCGCCACCGCCGGCATCCTGGCACCGCGCAGTTTCCGTAGCCTGGATACAGACGCCGACGGATCGCTGGTGCTGGCCGAGGCAAGCGCCGACCCGGTGTTGCGCGAAAACTTCTCCAGCTTGGACAGCAACGGCGACGGGCGCCTATCGCGCGAGGAATTCGCCAGCTATCAGCCTGGCCCGGGCGATGCCGCAGGCGATTGAGCACGGCGCAATACCGATGCGCTGCTAAACTTGCCCGATGAGCTCACTTGCACAGCGCGACGGCCAGGCGATCCAACTGGTCGGCTTCGATGGCGACGATACCCTCTGGAAAAGCGAGGACTATTACCGCATTGCCGAAGCGGATTTCGAAGCGATCCTGGCCGGGTACCTGGATCTGGGCGACAGTCGCATGCAGCAGCATCTGCTGGCAGTGGAGCGGCGCAACCTCAAGGTCTTCGGGTATGGCGCCAAGGGCATGACGCTGTCGATGATCGAAACCGCGATCGAACTGACCCAGGCGCGCATCGCCGCGCACGATATCCAGCGCATCGTCGAGATCGGCCGTGCCACGCTGCAGCATCCGGTGGAAGTGATTGCCGGCGTACGCGAGGCAGTCGGTGCGATTGCCGCCGATTATCAGGTGGTGCTGATCACCAAGGGCGACCTGTTTCACCAGGAGCAGAAGATCGAGCAATCTGGCCTGGGCGATCTGTTCCCGCGCGTGGAAGTGGTGTCCGAAAAGGACCCCCGGACCTATGCGCGTGTGCTCGGCGAATTCGGTTTGCCGGCGCAGCAGTTTGCAATGATCGGCAATTCGCTGCGTTCGGATGTGGAGCCGGTGCTGGCCATCGGCGGTTGGGGCATCTACACCCCATACGCGGTGACCTGGGCGCACGAACAGGAGCATGGTGTGGCTGCCGACGAACCGCGCATGCGCGAAGTGCCCGACGCCGCCGGCTGGCCGGCAGCGGTGCAGGCGCTGGATGCGTTGGCGCGGCGGCAGGGCTAGAGCGTGTTATGTACGTTGAGGTGAGTGCTCCCCGGAGGATTGGCCGTCAGCGGCACGGAGTGCGCGTCGCGGAGCTTGCCTTGGCGCCAGCCAAGCCGGCGCCGCGCAGCACCCGCTCCGCATCGCTGGCGGCCAAGGCATCTCATCCCAATGTGCATAACACGCTCTAAGCTGGGCCGGGTCGCCGCTGCCTGGCGACACTGATCTGGCCCGATGCGTCACATGCGGGTGCTGTATGGCGCCCAACGACAGGATGTTCACGGCCCTGCCTGCGTGCGCGGCCGAGCTTTGAGGAAGTGCCGATGACCATGTTGTCCATGACCCAGCGCGCCAGCCTGGCCTTGTTGCTCTTGTTGCTGATCGGTGCCGCGCCACTGGCTGCCGCCGAGCTGGAAGAAGAAATCATCCATCCGAGCGAAGTCATCTTTCGCAACGGGCAGCCTTACTACGACGATGGCGGCCGCTACGTCCGCCTGCAGACCCGTCAGGTGGGTGGTGAGCCAGTGTATTTCCGCACCGTGCGCTTCGATCGCGAGCAGGGCTACGTGGATGCGCGGGGCGAGAGTGTCGCCAGGTTGCAGGCTCGACCGAGCGAGCGCGATCGTAGCGCCGGGTTTGTCGGCGCCGGGTACGATGACCGTGACGTGGGCGATGGCGGATATCGGGGTGTTGGCGGCCCACTCCGCCTTGGTGCCTCGCGCAATCGCCCCTACGGCCAGATTTACTATGGCAATGGCCTGTATGGTCCGGATCCATACAGCAGTCCGCACAACCGCGACGCGCGCCAGCGTTACATCGGTCCCGGCTACATCGGCTCCTGCGATCTGAGCGGTTGCCGCGAGGTCCACCAGTTCGGGTTTTACGACCTGCGTTAGGAGTCAGGGGATGGCTCGCGCCATCCACCGGGCGTATCGTGCGGCATCGCCGGGCAGCTCGCAGTATCCGATCTTTCCGCCAAACCTTCGATTGCGTGCACGTCGATGACCATCGCAAGGGCTGGTTGCCACCAGAGCGCACTGGGACGCTGCGACCGACGCGCTCATCTATGCCCGATAGCGTAACTGGGGGGCTCCGGTGCACTTCCTCGCCAGGCGTGGGTCGTTGAAAAGCGGATGTGCCTGGCGCCCGGCAGTGGCGCTTGATCCGGCGTCCGCCTGACAGCACCGCACGCATGCGGCATCATCGCTGCATGCCCGTATCCCGCTCATCCATGTTGCGCTCTGTGCCATTGCTGGTGGCATTGCTGTGGCCGGCGCTGGGCGCCGCGCAGGCCTTGCCGGCCTCGGCGACCGCAGCTGCTACGGAAGAACCGACGCCAGCGGCGACCCCAGGCACCGGCGATGCCTGGGTGGATCAGCACCTGGCCGATATGGGCAGTTATGCGCAGCGCTATCCGGCCAGCTTCATCGACGAGGTGGCGCGCTATACCGGCACGCCGCGCGCGTACGTGCAGGCGCTGCTGCAAGTGCACGGCTGGCATGCCGGGGATATCTATTTCGCGTGCTTCTGGGCGCAGACCGTACAGCTGTCGTGCCGCGACACGGTACGCGCCTATAGCCGCGACCATCGCGATGGCTGGGAGGGCGTGGTCGCGCGGCTGTCGGTGGCACCGGACAACCTGCACATGCGCGCGCTAAGGCACGCCATCGTCGCCAGCTACGACCGCTGGGAACGTCCGATCACCCTGGATGCATTGCTGCGCCGGCAGCTCGGCGATCATGCGCAGCGCCTGGAAGCGGCGCGCCAGGCGAGCGAAGCGGCCGAAGCGGCGGCGCAGGCCGGGCTCTGACGCGGTCGTTGTGTCGTCGCGTCATGCACTTCCCGGCATGGCGCGGCTGTCTGCGCACTAATCGCGTCGCCCTGCAATGCTGCCGTGCCGCTGGTCGACGCAGGGCGTGGTCGGCGAGAATGCGGTACCGCTGGCGTTCGGCCGGCACCTGCCCAAGACCAGCCCATGCGCGATACCGCCTTTGTCTCTCCCGATCAGATCCGCAGCTGGTTCGCCCAGGCGATGTCGGACATGTATCGCACCGAGGTGCCGTTGTATGGCGATCTGATGTCGCTGGTGGCGCAGGTCAACGCACAGACGCTGCAGGCCAATCCGGCGCTGGCGCAGCGGCTGCAGCGCAACGACGAGCGCGCGCGGCTGGATCTGGAACGGCACGGCGCCATCCGTGTCGGCACGGCGGCCGAACTGGCCACCTTGCGCCGGTTGTTCGCAGTGATGGGCATGCAGCCGGTGGGCTATTACGACCTGTCGGTGGCCGGCGTGCCGGTGCATTCCACCGCGTTCCGCCCGATCGATGAGGCGGCGCTGTCGGCAAATCCGTTTCGCGTGTTCACCTCGCTGCTGCGGCTGGAACTGATCGAAGACGCCGCCCTGCGCGAACAGGCGCAGCAGATCCTGCAGCAGCGACAGATCTTTACCGCCGGCGCCTTGCAGTTGATCGAGCGCTACGAACAGCAGGGCGGGCTGGATGCCGACCAGGCACGGCAGTTCGTGGCCGAAGCGCTGGAAACCTTCCGCTGGCATGGCGATGCCACGGTGTCGTTGCCGACCTATCGCGCGCTGAGCCAGGCGCATAAGTTGATTGCCGATGTGGTGAGCTTCCACGGCCCGCACATCAATCACCTCACGCCACGCACGTTGGACATCGATGCGGCGCAGGAACAGATGCAACGCGCCGGCATCGATGCCAAGGCGGTGATCGAGGGGCCGCCGCGTCGGCGCGTGCCGATCCTGTTGCGGCAGACCAGTTTCAAGGCGCTGGAAGAGCCGGTGCGTTTTGTCGGCGATGACGGGCAAGCGGAACACGGCACCCATACCGCACGCTTTGGCGAGATCGAGCAGCGCGGCCTTGCCCTCACGCCAAAGGGGCGCGCGTTGTACGACGCGCTGCTGGCGCAGGCGCGCGATGCCGATGGCGCCGGCAGCACCGGCACCGATTACGCCACCCGGCTGCAGACTGCCTTCGTGGCCTTCCCCGACGACGAGGCGTTGCTGCGGCAGGAAGGGCTGGGGTATTTCCGCTATGCGCTCACCGACGCCGGCCGCGCCGACCCCGCGCAGGTGGCCGCCATGCCGGCAGAAACGGCAATTGCGCTTGGGCTGGTCAGCGCCGACCCGATCATCTATGAAGACTTCCTGCCGGTGAGTGCGGCCGGCATTTTCCAGTCAAATCTGGGCGGTGCAGAACAGCGCGCCTACGCCGCGCACTCGAGCAAGCGCAGCTTCGAACAGGCATTGGGCGCGCAGGTGCATGACGAATTCGCGCTGTACGCGCAGCTGGAGCGCGACTCCTTGCAGGGCTTGCTGGTGTAGCGCGCGCTGCGCGCCGTATTGCACTGCGCTGTGACGGCCTCACTGGCACTCAGCCTGGCATACGGCTGCTATGGAAGACCTGCCACACGTGGCGTCCGGGCCGCAAACCCATGTTGATCCATGAAGCCATCATGCTTCGCGGCGCTGTGCACCTGCCTACCGGCCACACGCGTTTTGCTCACCAACGCATCCACCTCGGCGCGCCCACCGCCGACGCAGTAATGGTTTCTGCGGCATTGGCCATGTCGCAGATGCCTTGATGGCTGAAGCCCCGAAAGAACGGTTTGACCGGCACCATCGCGAAGATGTGCTCGCCCAGGATCAGGCAGGTGGCGTTCGCATCGGTGTAGGCGGGATTGAAGGTAAAGCCCATGACGGTGAAGAAGGCAACCGAGCGCGGTAGCAACTCGACCGGCAGGTTGACCAAAACGTGCGTGGTCATGCGGCGGTGCCCTGCGGCGTGGCGCGTTGGTCAGGCGCTCCGGTCACGGCCGTTGACCAGCCATTGGATGCCGAAGCGGTCGGTGCACATGCCGAAGCCTTCTGCCCAGAAGGTCTGGCCGAACGGCATCTGCACCTGACCGCCCTCGGCCAATGCCGTATACGCGCGTTCGGCCTCAAGATTATCGTCGAAACCGAGCCCGACCGACACCGGTCTGGCGCCCTCCAACTGCTGGCCCGGCGGCATGTCCGAGCCCATCAGCAAGGGGCCATTCGGCCCAGCGAGGGTCACGTGCATCACCAGGTCGGTTGCCGCAGCGTCGATCGACATGTCAGATCCCGCTTGCGGGGGCATCTGTGCGTACGTCGTCAACATCAGTTCGCCGCCCAGCACCTGTTGGTAGTGCGCGAATGCTGCGCGGCAGGTGCCTTCAAAATACAGGTAGGGTGTGACTTGCACCGGGCAGTCCTCTGGAAGCACGTGAGCGATACAGCGCGGATTGCTGCGTGCGGTCCTGTCGAGACGAAGCCGATGCAGTCGGCCATCAGGTCCGGGCGCAGTGCGGGGTCGATGCGTCATGCCCGAGTGGGCAGGCACCGTAACCAGCGCAGCCTACCGTCCAGCGCGAACAGGTGCATTAGTCGCGATCGCTTGGGGCCGCCGGCAACCAGCCGGAGCACCTGGCGGTTGCCGATACGCCCATGCGAGGGCAAAGCCACGCATGGGCTTGCTTGCAAAGGCGCCGCAGGATCAGACCACGTACCGCTGTACGCACGAACACGTCCGCATTGTCGGCCCTGAATGCACCGAGAGCAGCCGAAACAATGGCGATCAGTTGTCAGGCGCGGGTGGCACACCGCAATGGCGTGTACGCGCCGGCACATGCCGATTCCGATCACCGGCCGCGCCCACCGAGTGCTGAGCGCGATCTTTGCCAGCTGCTCCAACAGGCCGCACTGCCCGGCAATGCGGCCGATGCTTGCGAAACCTCAGTGCGCTTGGGCGGCCGGGCGACGCGCCGCTGCGCGTTCTGCACGGCGCGCGCGCGCGCGGGCGCGACGCGCCTTCCAGCGCTCGCTCAGGCACGAGAAGATCACGTATAGCGCCGGGGTGCTGAGCAGGGTCAGGCTCTGCGAGAACACCAGCCCGCCGATCATCGCGATACCCAGCGGGCGACGCAGCTCCGAGCCCTCGCCCAGGCCCACCGCCAGCGGCACGGCGGACAGGATCGCCACCATCGTGGTCATCATGATCGGGCGGAAGCGCACGATCGAAGCCTCGCGTGCGGCTGCGCGCGCATCCATGCCATGCACGCGCTGCGCCACCAGCGCGAAATCGATCATCATGATGGCGTTTTTCTTGACGATGCCGATCAGCAGCACCAGCGCGATCATCGAGATCACCGACAGTTCGGTGTTGGTGATGAACAACGCCAGCAGCGCGCCCACGCCGGCGGCCGGCAAGGTGGACAGGATGGTCACCGGATGCATCAGGCTCTCGTAGAGCATGCCCAGCACGATGTAGACGGTGAGCACCGCGGCCAGCAGCAGGATGCCCATCGAATTGGGACTGAGCTGCACGTTGAAGCTGTCGTCGCCACTGAGGCGGATGCCGTCGGGCATGCGCAGGCCCTCCACGGTGGATTTGATGATCAGATCCGCCTCGCCCGTGCTGACGCCCGGCGCCAGGTTGTAGCTCAGATCCATCGTGGTGTACTGGTTTTCGTGGATGATTTGCGGCGGCGCCAGGCCCGGTACCTGGGTGGCGACCGCGGTGATCGGCACCATCTGGCCGGCACGGTTGGGCACGAAGATCTGATCCAGCGCCTTGGGGGTGGCGGTCTGCGACGGCAATGCATTGACCACCACGCTGTACTGATTGAGATCGGAATAGATGGTGGAAATGGAGCGCTGGCCGAACGCGCCATACAGCGCCCCATCGATGGCGCCCACCGAGATGCCCAGGCGCGCCGCCTTGGCGCGGTCGATCACGATGTTCTGGCGCAGGCCGGCGGTATCCACGTCGGTACCGACATCGCGCAGGTGCGGGTTCTTTTTCAGCGCAGCCTGCAGTTTGGGAAGCCATTCCTGCAGCTGCGCCAGATCGTTGCCCTGCAGCGACACGCGGTATTGCGCGCCCTGGCTGGTGCCGCCGCCGCCGTCGCTGGGCAGGTCCTGGATCGCCCGCAGGCGCAGATCCAGGTCCGGATAACGGTCGGCCTTGGCGCTCAGGCGCGCGACCACTTCGGCGGTGGTGTCGCGACGGCCCTCATCGCGCTTCTTGAGCTCGATATTGAACGATGCGCTGGAGCCCTGACGGCCGGAGCCCAGGCGTGCGCCGACGGTTTTCACCGCCGGGTCGGCCATCAGCATGTCGGTGATGCGGCGCTGGCGGCTGACCATGTCGGCGAACGACACCGTGGCGCTGGAATTGGCGCGGCCCCAGATCAGGCCGGTGTCCTGCGCGGGGAACGAGCCCTTCTTGACCGCACTGCCCAGGAAGAGGGTGGCGGCGATCAGCAACAACGGCGTCAACGACAGCAGGAGGGCGTGGCGCAGCGAGAAATCCAGCGCCACCGTGTACACGCGCAGCATGCGTTCATGCATGCGGTCCAGCCAGGCGCCGAAACGGCCGGGTTTTTCAGGCTCGGCGTGCGGCGACAGGAAACGGCTGCACAGCGCCGGCGTCAAGGTCAGCGACACCAGCATCGACACCACGATCGCCGCCACCAACGTCACGGTGAACTCGCGGAAAAACGCACCGATCATGCCGCTGGCGAACAGCATCGGGATGAACACCGCCACCAGCGAGGCGGTGATGGAGACGATGGTGAACCCGATCTCGCGCGCACCGGCCAACGCCGCGTCCAGGCGCGACATGCCTTCGTCCAGATGGCGCATGACGTTTTCGATCACCACGATCGCATCGTCGACCACGAAGCCAATCGCAATGACCAACGCCAGCAGGCTGAGGTTGTTCAAGGTGAAGCCGAGCACGTACATCACCAGCGCCGAGCCGGCCAGCGACAGCGGCACGGTGACAGCGGCGATCAGGGTGGGCGCCAGCCGGCGCAGGAACAGCGCCATGGTCAGGATCACCATCGCCAGGCTGATCATCAGCGTGGCCTGCACCTCGTGCAGCGAGGCGCGAATGGTGGGTGTGCGGTCGAAGTAGGGCGTGAGCGTGGTGCCGGGCTGCAGATAGCTACGCAGTTCGGGAATCTGCGCCTTCACCTGGTCGACGGTTTCGACGATGTTGGCGCCGGCGCGGGTGAAGGCGTACATCACCACCGCCGGTTTGCCGTCGAACCAGGCGGCTTGATAGGCATCCTGCTGGCCGTCGTAAACGGTGGCCACATCGCCCAGGCGCACGATGCGCCCGTTGGACTGGGTGGAGATCGCCAACTGCGCAAAATCGGCGGCTTTGGACACCGAATCGTTGGAGATGATGGCCATGGTGGTGTTGCCGTCGGACAGGAATCCGGTCGGCGAAGTCACATTGGCCGCGCGCACCGCATTGCGCAGATCGTCCGGTGTCAGGCCCAGTGCATTGAGTGCGCGCAGGTCCACGTCCACGCGTACTGCCGGGGTGGATGCCCCGGCAATGTCCACCGAGCTGATGCCGGTGATCTGGCGCAGCCGCTGCGCCAGCAGCGAATCGGCCACGTTGTAGAGCTCATCGGCCGATTGCGTCTCCGAGGTCAACGCGATGGCAATCACCGGGTCGTCGTTCGGGTTGGCCTTGGAGTACATCGGCGTTCCGAGCCCGGAGGGCAGGTCCGATTGCGATGCGTTGATCGCGGTCTGGATGTCCTGCGCGGCCGAATCGATGTTGCGGCTGCTCTGGAACACCAGTACGACCAGGCTGCTGCTCTCCGAGCTGGACGAGCGCATGCGGTCGATCCCGGGCAACTGGCCCAGGTGACGTTCCAGCGGCGCGGTGACGGTGGAGGCCATGGTGCTGGCGTCGGCACCGGATTGGGTGGCGTGCACGAAGATGATCGGAATCTGGATGTTCGGCAGCGCCGCCACACCCAGCCGCAGGTAGCACATCAATCCGATCACGAACAAACCGATCGCCAGCAGCGAGGTGCCGATCGGGCGCTTGATGAAGGGCGCGGAGATGTTCATGGGTGTGGTGCCGGGAATCGGGAATCGGGAATCGGGATTCGGGAATTGGTAAAGGCAACAGCCAGCGCGGCCTCCACGCGTGCGTGTGGGCAGGCGATGCCGTGGGCAGGCAGAGCGATCAGCGAAGACGTCAGCAGTCGTCATGCCGATCGCTCCGAGGTGGATGCCGGGGTTGCGCCGTCATGGCGCGCTGCGCGGCGCGCACGCCATGCGCGCAGGCGCTCGCCGGCGCGTTCCATGTACAGATAGATCACCGGGGTGGTGTACAGCGTGACCAGCTGCGACAGCAGCAGGCCGCCGACGATCGCAATGCCCAGCGGGCGGCGCAGTTCCGAGCCGATGCCGGTGCCCAGCGCCAGCGGCAACGCGCCCAGCATGGCCGCGGCGGTGGTCATCATGATCGGGCGGAAGCGCAGCAGGCAGGCGCGCCGGATCGCATCGTGCGCGCTTGCCCCTTCGCGGCGTGCGTCGATGGCGAAGTCGATCATCATGATGGCGTTCTTCTTGACGATGCCGATCAGCAGCACGATGCCAACGATGCCGTCCACCGACAGGCTCAGCCCGCACAGCATCAGCGCCAGCAACGCACCGACACCGGCCGGCGGCAGCGTGGAGATGATGGTCAACGGGTGGATATAGCTCTCGTACAACACGCCCAGCACGATGTAGATCACCACGATCGAGGCCAGCAGCAGCCACACGATATCGGTCTGGCTGCCAGTGAATTCGGCAGCTTTTCCGACGAACTGCGCATGCACCTGGGTCGGCATCTTGAGTTCTTCGCGTGCCTTCTCGATCGCCGCCACCGCCTGCGACAACGAATGCCCCGGCGCCAGGTTGAACGAGATGGTGACGGCCGGCAGCTGTTGCTGGTGGCTCACCACCAACGGTGTGTTGGTGACCTTGGCTTCGGCCAGCGCGGCCAGCGGAATGATGCTGCCGGCACCGACCACGATGCCGGTGTTCTGCGCGCCCACGCCGGTGGCGGTGGACGAGTTGGATGAGGTGACCTGGCCGAAGCTGGTGGCGTTGGTGCCGGTGAGCGCGCCGCTTCCGTTGCTGGCCACGGCCAGCTGGTTCATCAGGGCGGTGCTGGTGCGGAATTCCGGCGCTACTTCCAGCACGACGCGGTACTGATTGAGCTCGGTGAAGATGGTGGAGATCTGGCGCTGGCCGAAGGAGTCGTACAGCGTGTCGTCGATGGTCTGCATCGGCACGCCGAGCATGCTGGCCTTGTCGCGGTCGATGCTCAGTTCCAGTGCACGCCCCTGGTTGGCCAGGTTGTTGTCCACATCCGCCAGCTCGGGCAGTTTGCGCATCGATTCGGTCATGCGCCCGGCCCAGGTGGCCAGCTCGCTGCTGTCCACGTCCGAGATCGAATACTGGTATTCGGTGGCGGCCACGCGCGTGTCCAGGGTGACGTCCTGCACCGGCTTGAGGAACAAGGCCACGCCCGGAATGCCGGCCACCGCCTTCTGCAGGCGCGGCAGTACTTCGTCCAGGCCCTCGCGCTCGCCGCGCGTCTTCAGCACGATCGACAGCTGGCCCTGGTTGAGCGTGGGGTTCATGGTGCCGGCGCCGATGAAGGCGGCCACGCCGGTCACCGCCGGGTCCTTGCGCAACGCGGCGGCCACCGCCTGGGTGCGTTGCTCCATCTGCGGAAACGCCACATTCTGGTCGGCCTGCACCACACCGGTGATCAGGCCGGTGTCCTGCTCGGGCAGCAAGCCCTTGGGAATGGCCACATACAGCACCACCGTCAACGCCACCGCACCGATCGCCACGGCCAGGGTCAGCGGCTGGTGGGCAAGCACCCAGTCCAGGCTGCGCTCATAGGCGCCCACGGTCCGCGTCCACAGGTTGGTCTTGCCGGCGGCGGTTGCGCGCTCGTGCGCGTCTTCGCCTTCGGGCAATGCATCGGGCTTGAGCAGGTAGGCGCACATCATCGGCGTCAACGTCAGCGACACCAGCATCGAGATGACCACCGCAATCGACAGCACCCACGCAAACTCGTGGAATAGCCGCCCAGTGACGCCCGGCATCAGCAGCAGCGGCAGGAACACCGCCACCAGCGACACGGTCAGCGACAACACGGTGAAGCCGATCTGTTTGGCGCCGATCTCGGCCGCTTCCGGCCCGCTCTTGCCCTGCTCGATGTAGCGCACGATGTTCTCGATCATCACGATCGCATCGTCGACCACGAACCCGGTGGCCACCACCAGCGCCATCAAGGAGAGGTTATCCAGCGACATGCCGGCGAAGGCCATCACCCCGAAGGTGCCGGCCAGCGACAGCGGCACCGCCACCGAGGGGATGATGGTCGCCCACAGCCGGCGCAGGAACACGAAGATCACTGCCACCACCAGCGCGATGGTCAGCACCAGGGTGAACTTCACCTCGTGCACCGAGGCGCGAATGGTTTCGGTGCGGTCGGAGAACACCTCCAGATGCACATCGGCCGGCAACACCGAGCGTAGCTGCGGCAGGATGTTGCGGATCTGCTCCACCGTCTGCACTATGTTGGCGCCGGGCTGGCGGCGGATCTCCAGCAGCACCGCCTGCTTGCCGTCGGCCCAGGCGGCCAGCTGGTCGTTCTCCACCCCATCGACCACGTTGGCCACGTCCGCCAGCCGCACCGGGCGGCCGTCCTTGTAGCTGATGATGGTCTCGCGGTACTGCGCCGCGTCGGTGAGCTGGTCGTTGGTGCCGATGCTGTAGGACTGGGTCTTGCCGTTGAGCGAGCCCTTGGGCGCACTGACGTTGGTCTGGGTCAGCGCGCTGCGCAGCGACTCCATGGTCAGGCCCATGTTCGATAGCTGCGCCGGGTTGACCTGGATGCGCACCGCAGGGCGCACGTTGCCGGCGATCGACACCAGGCCCACGCCCGGCACCTGCGACAGGCGCTGGGCCAGGATCGCATCGGCATAGCGGTTGACCTCGCGCAGCGGCAGCGAATCGGAGGTGAGCTTGAGCGTGAGAATCGCCGCATCGGCCGGATTGACCCGGTTATAGACCGGCTGGTACGGCAGCGAAGAGGGCAGGGTGGCCTGGCGGATCGCCGCCTGCACATCCTGCGAGGCGATATCGATATCGCGCTCCATCGAGAACTGCAGAATGATGGTGGACAGGCCCGCCGACGAATCGGAGGTCATCATCTGCAGGCCGGAGATCTGCCCGAACTGGCGCTCCAGCGGCGTGGTGACCAGCGAGGCCATGGTGGTC
This sequence comes from Xanthomonas sp. D-36-1, assembly GCF_017746155.1. Lineage (NCBI taxonomy): Bacteria > Pseudomonadati > Pseudomonadota > Gammaproteobacteria > Lysobacterales > Lysobacteraceae > Xanthomonas > Xanthomonas sp. D-36-1. The sequence goes on along the minus strand of NZ_JAGHWR010000038.1, from coordinate 69,456 downwards.
GCATTGGCGCCGGGATACTGGGTGGTGACGACCAGGCTGGGCGCGTCGATTTCCGGCAATGCCGAGACCGGCAATTGACGGTAGCCCAGGATGCCCAGCAGCAGGACGCCGGCCATCAACAACGAAGTGGCGATCGGGCGGCGGATGAAGATGGTCGAAAAGCCCACGGGGGGTGTCCTTGCTGAAGACGTCAGGCGAAGCCGGCGCATGCAGCGCCGGCGCACATCGGCGACGGAAGTTCCGTCGCCGGTGGTCGAGAGTTAGCGCGGACCGCCGCCACGACGGCCGCCGGGGCCACCACCACGGCTCTGTTTGTCCTTGGCGGCCTTGAGTTCGGCCTCGGTCGGTTCCGGCGGCGTCTCGCCCGGCTTGAGCGCGCTGACCTTGCTGCCCGGTTTCAGGCGGAACTGGCCTTCGGTCACCACACGCTCGCCGGGCTTGAGGCCCTTGGTGATCTGCACATGGCTGTCGTCCACTTCCACGCCCTGTACCACGGTGCGCATCTGTGCGGTGTTGTCGCTGCCCACCACGTATACGTAATCGCCGTCAGGGCCGCGCTGCACCGACTGGGACGGCACCACGGTGCCGCCGGCGATGGTGCGCAGCTGCAGGCGCACATTGACGAACTGGCCCGGCCATAGCGCGTTGTCGGTGTTGTTGAAGATCGCGCGTGCGCCGAAGGTGCCGCTGTCGGCGGAGATGCGGTTGTCGATCACATCCAGCTTGCCGTCGCTGCTGATCACATGCGCATCGCCGCGATCCAGTGCCGCTACGGCCAGCGGCGCCGCCGTTTGACCGGTACGCACTGCCTGCAACTCACGCTCGGGCAGGTTGAAAGACACGTAGATCGGGCGGATCTGGGTCAGGGTGACGATCGTGGAGCTGCTGGTGACGATGTTGCCCACGTCCACGCCACGGATGCCGGCGATGCCGTCGATCGGCGCAGTGACGCGGGTGAACTGCAATTGCACCTGCGCCGAGCGCATCTGCGCGTCGTTGGCCGCAACCGCGGCCTCGTACTGGGCAACCTGGTTGCGTTGGGTGTCCAGATCCGTGCGCGAGACGTATTGCTTGTAGGCCGGGTCGTTGGAACGCTGGTAATTCACCCGCGAGGTCGCCAACAGCGCCTGGTTCTGGCGTTTGGCGGCCAGTGCCTGGTCGTAGCTGGCCTGCAGCGTGCGTGGATCGATCTGCGCCAGCAGAGAGGTCGCCAACAGCGCCTGGTTCTGGCGTTTGGCGGCCAGTGCCTGGTCGTAGCTGGCCTGCAGCGTGCGTGGATCGATCTGCGCCAGCAGATCGCCCTTCTTCACTTCCTGGCCTTCCTTGAAATTCAGGCTCATCAACTGGCCGCCCACCTGCGGGCTGACCGTGACCGTATTGAGCGCGGTGACCGTACCCAGCGCGCTGGCATAGACCGGAACGTCCTGCGTGGTGGCCGCCACCACCGTCACCGGTACCGGGCCGCTGTTGTCCGGGTCATTGCCGTCCGGCGCGCCTGCGCGCTTGCCGTGATTGCCCCCACCCATCATCCGCACTGCGACGAACACCACGACGAGCACCGCGACAACCAGCAGTGTGATCTTCCAAAAACGCGACATGCGACAACTCCTGAGGGGCGGGCCGGACGCGTGGATGCGACCGTGGGGCGGCTGTGCAAAGCATATCGTTGCGCTCTCCCAATTGAGCGTTACTGAAGTAACGGCTCGGCCGGCGAAACGACCGCAACGGTCACACTTGCACTGCAGCGGCAACGCGCCACGGCTACCGCGGTTGACCGCCGGGCTGAATCGGGCCCCACTACAGCCCATCCGGCACGCGCCTGCACTACATTAGGCAACCATCTTTCGAGGATTGCCGATGCGCCCCTCCCGCTTGCTGACCAGCGCGCTGCTCGCCCTGCCCATGCTCGCCACCGCGCAGACTGCGCAGCGGCCCGACGTTCAGGCCGCTGCCGCCCCGCTGCAGGCCAAGGTGGTGCAATGGCGCCGCGACTTCCACCAGCACCCGGAGTTGTCCAACCGCGAGGAGCGCACTGCCGCCACCGTGGCCGCGCAGCTGCGCAAGCTGGGCCTCAAGCCGCGCACCGGCATTGCCCATCACGGCGTGGTGGCCATCATCAAGGGCGCCAAGCCGGGGCCGAAGATCGCACTGCGTGCGGACATGGACGCGCTGCCGGTGACAGAGCAGACCGGGCTGCCGTTCGCCTCCAAGGCCACCGCCGAATACCGCGGCGAGCAGGTCGGGGTGATGCATGCCTGCGGCCACGATGCGCACACCGCCATCCTGCTCGGCGTCGCCGAAGCGCTGGTGGGCATGCGCGAGCAGTTGCCCGGCGAAGTGATGCTGATCTTCCAGCCCTCCGAAGAAGGCGCCCCAGGCAACGAAGAGGGCGGCGCCTCGCTGATGCTCAAGGAAGGCCTGTTTGCCGACTTCAAGCCGCAGGCGGTGTTCGGCCTGCATGTGTTCTCCAGCGTGCAGGCCGGCAAGATCGCGGTGCGCAGCGGCCCGCTGATGGCGGCCTCGGACCGCTTCGCGATCAAGATGATCGGCCGCCAGACCCGTGGCTCGGCGCCGTGGAACGGCATCGACCCGATCGTGGCCAGCGCCGACATGATCGGCGCCGCGCAAACGGTGATCAGCCGCCGCGCCAACCTGTCCAAGCAGCCGGCGGTGCTCAGCTTCGGCGCGATCAAGGGCGGCATCCGCTACAACATCATCCCCGACGATGTGGAAATGGTCGGCACCATCCGCACCTTCGACGAGGGCATGCGCCAGCAGATCTTTGCCGATCTCAAGAACGTGGCCGAACACACCGCCGCCGCGCATGGGGCCAAGGTCCAGGCGCAGGTGCCGGATCAGCCGGGCAATCCTGCCACTGTCAACGACCCCGCACTGACGGCCAGGATGCTGCCCAGCCTGCAGGCCGTGGTGGGTGCCGACAATGTGTACGAACCGCCGTTGCAGATGGGCGCGGAAGATTTCTCGTTCTACGCCCAGCAGGTGCCGTCGATGTTCTTCTTCGTCGGCTCCACCGCCAAGGGTATCGACCCGGCCACCGCACCCAGCAACCATTCGCCGCAGTTCCTGCTGGACGAGTCGTCGCTGGATGTGGGCTTGCGCGCGCTGTTGCAGGTGTCGCTGGATTATCTGCAGCAGGGGTGAATGGGGAATGGGGAATCGGGAATCGTCCGTGGCTGGGCGATTCTCGCTTTCGCTGGTTGGGCCGGTGGCTTGATTCTGGAGCGGCGATCTTCCGGTTTTCGATTCGCTCTCTTTCACGCGTCGCCATACACCTCACGGCCAGCCCGTGCGGCCTAAAATGGCGACATGAATACCCCAGAAGATTCCACCCTCGGTCGTGAGGTCGCCTATCCGAGCGGCTACGACCCGTCGTTGCTGTTTCCGATTCCGCGTGCGGCCGGGCGCGAGGCGATCGGGCTGACTGGTGAGTTGCCGTTTATCGGTCGCGATCGCTGGCATGCCTACGAACTCAGCTGGCTCGATGCACAAGGCAAGCCCTGCGTGGCCACGGCCACCTTGCATGTGCCCTGCGATTCGCCGTCGCTGATCGAATCCAAGTCGCTCAAGCTGTATCTCAACTCGCTCAACGCCACCCGCTTCAACAGCGCCGAAGCGGTGCGCACGCGCATTGCGACCGACCTGTCCACGCGCGCCGGTGCCGATGTGGCGGTGGAGTTCGGCCTGCCGCCGATCGATGCGGTCGGCGAGGGCGACTCGATCGACGCACTGGATGTCAGCATCGACGAGTACGGCCCGCCCAACGCGGCCTATCTCTGCGCGCATGCGCAGCCAGTGGTGGAAGAGGTGCTGACCTCGGCCTTGCTCAAATCCAATTGCCCGGTGACTGGCCAGCCGGACTGGGCCAGCGTCACCTTGCGTTACCGCGGCGCACCGATCGATCGCGAGGGATTGCTGCGTTATCTGGTGAGTTTCCGCGACCACGCCGAGTTTCATGAGCAATGCGTCGAGCGCATCTTCAACGACGTGCTGACACAGTGCGCGCCGCAGTGGCTGGTGGTGGAAGCGCGCTACACACGTCGTGGCGGCCTGGACATCAATCCGCTGCGCAGCTCGGCCAGTGTCCCGACGCCGCTGTCGATCTTCCGCGACCTGCGTCAGTAGGTCGCGCTCATGCAGGATCGCGCGGGCTTCACGGCGGCGCGATCCATGCTTAACAGCGCCTCGCGCACCCTGCTGACACCGCGATGCACAGGGATTGCAGCAATGAGTGTCGACAAGAAGGCAGATTTCTCCAACGTCACCTCATCGGTCGACAGCACCGCCGAGGTGACCCCTGCGCCCGATTTTTCCAACGTGCGCACCAGTGTGCAAAGCACCGCGCAGCTCGTTGAAGAATCGGTGACCGTCCAGACCGGCGACAGCCTCTCCAGTATTGCCAAGCGCCATCTGGGCGACGGCAACCTGTGGCCACGTATTTTCGAAGCCAACCGCGAAACGCTGCAGGACCCGGACAAGATCTTTCCCGGTCAGGTGCTGCGCCTGCCTGCAAAATCGTAACGGCAGGTCGGCTTCCAGTCGCTGGCGGCAACGTCATTCAACAAACCCAGAAACCAATCGAACACTGCGACTGCAGGTGTTCTGGCTACCGGAGAATCGATTTATGCGTACTACCTCTGTTTCGAGCAGCTTAGCCCTGGCCTTGGCCGGCGTCCTGGCAGTGTCTGGCTGTAGCAAGAAGGCCGACGACGACAGCGTTTCCAAAGACCCCACTTCCGGTGCCGCGACCGAAGCGATGCCCGGCCCGGCCGCCACCCCGCCGGCGAGCGATCAGGCAGCCCAGGGCAGCGCAACCGGTTCGGCCAGCACCGATGGCGGTGCTGCGCCGAGTAGCGCGGTGACGGTGTCCAACGTGGCCGTAGGCACCCAGGCCGCAGCCGACAAGACGGTGACTCCGGCGACCAGTGTCGGCAGCAAAGACACCATCATCGTCTCGGTCAAGACGGACGGCAGCGCGAGCAACGTGGCCGTGTCGGCGAAGCTGACCTATCAGGATGGCCAGGTGGCTGGCGAACAGAGCGCGACGTTGAACACCACCGGTGCCGAAACCACCAACCTGAGCTTCAGCAAGCCCGATGGCTGGCCGGCCGGCACCTACACCGCGCAGGTCATGGTGGACGGCAAGCCCGCAGGTAATCCGCAGACCATCACGGTCAAGTAAGGCTGGGCGACATTGGCGATGTACGGCATTGGCCGTGCGTCGCCGCTGCTCCCGTCAGCTGGTGGCTCGATATTGCACTAAGCCATGCAAGCAGGGCGCGACCGATCAAGTCGCGCCTTTTTGTTGCATCGCATTTGTTACAGCTGCATCCATGTCGATTGCCTTGGCGACGGGACGAAGCATCCGCCTGTGGTCGCTTTACCCGGGCGCGGCTCAGACGCGACAATGCCATGCTGATCCATCGCCGCGTCCAATGCGCTGGCTGACCGGTGTGCCATCAACGACCCCGTCGCGCGCACCACTGCCATCGTCCGTGAATGCCGGCGCTCCTCCCGACCACAAGAGCCATCGCACCTCATGTCGAAGACACCGAAGATCCTGTACACGCTCACCGACGAAGCACCCTACCTGGCCACGCAGTCGCTGCTGCCGATCATCGATGCCTACACCGATACCGCCGGCATCGTGGTCCAAACGCGCGATATCTCGCTGGCCGGGCGCATTCTGGCGCTGTTTCCCGAGCATTTGAGCGACACGCAGAAGATCGCCGACGACCTGGCCGAACTGGGTGAGCTGGCCACCACGCCGGAGGCCAACATCATCAAGCTGCCCAACATCAGCGCCTCGGTGCCGCAGCTCAAGGCCGCGATCAAGGAGCTGCAAGGCCAGGGCTATGTACTGCCGGCCTATCCGGACGAGCCCAAGGATGCTGCGGAAAAAGACATCAAGGCGCGCTACGACAAGGTCAAGGGTAGCGCGGTGAATCCGGTGCTGCGCGAGGGCAATTCCGATCGTCGCGCACCGCTGTCGGTGAAGAACTATGCGCGTAAGCACCCGCACCGCATGGGCAAGTGGAGCAGCGATTCCAAGTCGCACGTGTCGCACATGGAGTCCGGCGATTTCTTCGGTAGCGAGCAGTCCACCACCCTGGCCGACGCCGGCACGCTGAAGATCGAATTCGTCGGTGCCGATGGCAGCAGCACCGTGCTGAAAGACAAGGTGGCGGTCAAAGCCGGCGAAATCGTCGACGCTGCGGTGTTGAGCAAGCGCGCGCTGGCCAGCTTCATCGATGCGCAGATTGCCGATGCCAAGGCCCGCGACGTGCTGTTCTCGGTGCATTTGAAAGCCACCATGATGAAGGTCTCCGATCCGGTGCTATTCGGTGTGGTGGTCGGCGAGTTCTACAAGGACACGCTGAGCAAGCATGCCGATGCGCTCAAGTCGGTCGGCTTCGATCCCAACAACGGCATCGGCGATTTGTACGCGCGCATCGGCAGCCTGCCGGAAGAGCAGCAGGCGCAGATCACCGCCGATATCCAGGCCGAATACGCACAACGCCCCGGCCTGGCGATGGTCAATTCGGACAAGGGCATCACCAACCTGCATGTGCCCAGCGACGTGATCGTCGATGCCTCGATGCCGGCGATGATTCGCGACTCCGGCCAGATGTGGAACGCGCAAGGCAAGTTGCAGGACACCAAGGCGGTGATTCCGGATCGTTGCTACGCGGGCGTGTATCAGGCGGTGATCGACGACTGCAAGGCGCACGGCGCGTTCGATCCGTCCACCATGGGCTCGGTGCCCAACGTGGGGTTGATGGCGCAGAAGGCCGAGGAATATGGCTCGCACGACAAGACCTTCCAGATGTCCGGCGCCGGCACCGTCAAGGTCACCGATGGCAACGGCAAGACGGTGTTCGAGCACGCAGTGGAAGCCGGCGATCTGTGGCGCATGTGCCAGGTCAAGGACGCGCCGATCCAGGACTGGGTGAAGCTGGCCGTGGAGCGCGCCCGCCTGAGCGATACGCCGGCCGTGTTCTGGCTGGACAAGGCGCGCGCGCACGATGCGCAGGTGATCGCCAAGGTCGAGCAGTATCTGAAGGATCACGACACCAACGGCCTGGATATCCGCATCCTGCCGCCAGTGGAAGCGACCACGTTCTCGCTGGAGCGCATCCGCAAGGGTCAGGACACCATCTCGGTCACCGGCAATGTGCTGCGCGACTACCTCACCGACCTGTTCCCGATCATGGAGCTGGGCACCAGTGCCAAGATGCTGTCCATCGTGCCGCTGATGGCCGGCGGCGGCCTGTTCGAAACCGGTGCCGGTGGTTCGGCGCCCAAGCATGTGCAGCAGTTCGTCGAAGAGAACTGCCTGCGCTGGGATTCGCTGGGTGAATTCCTGGCCCTGGCCGCCTCGCTCGAGCACCTGGGCAACCGTTACGACAACCCGTCGGCCACCGTGCTGGCCAAGGCGCTGGATGTCGCCAACGGTCAGTTCCTGGACAACAACAAGTCGCCCGCGCGCAAGGTCGGCGAGCTCGACAACCGCGGCAGCCACTTCTATCTGGCGATGTACTGGGCACAGGCCCTGGCCGCGCAGACCGAAGACACGGCTTTGCAGGCCAAGTTCGCGCCGCTGGCCAAGGCCCTGACCGAGAACGAAGCCACGATCGTGGCCGAGCTCAACGGCGCGCAGGGCAAGCCGGTGGAAATTGGCGGTTACTACCATCCCGACCTGGCCAAGGTCAGCGAGGCGATGCGCCCCAGCAAGACCTTCAACGACATCCTGGCCACGCTCAAGGCCTGAGTCGCCGCGCCGCCTGCTGTCTCTGCACATGTCGTCTGCAAGGCCCGTCTCGCAAGAGACGGGCCTTGTCGTTTCAGCGAAACGGCGATAATGCCGTCACGCCACGCAGCAGGCGTCGGCTGAGCCGCGCCATGCGTCGCTCGCGCCGGGTAGGCCGATCAGTCATCGTCTGCACGTTTGGCTGTGGCGGCACGGCAGATCCAAGCGATTCCATTGAGGTGTGCCGTTGCATCGCCTCCACTGCCGTGTCCGGTTCCGCCAGACGCTGGGCCAGCGCCACATCGGCAATGTGGCCGTGCTGAAACAACAGTTCGCTAAAGATGCGCATGACCCACCTCCACTTGAGTGGAATCCACAGTAGGCGCAGGCTAGGGGACGTAAAAGCGAGGCTTTTACAAGTGAGTATTGAATTCCATTCAAGGGTTGGCCATGTCGCGTCCGCCGCTTCACGCATTGCAAGGCTTCGTCAGCGCGGTACGCCTGGGCAACCTGTCGCGCGCTGCTGGCGCGATGCATCTGACCGTCAGCGCACTTAGTCATCAGATGCGCGCGCTCGAACAACGGCTGGGATATCCGCTGCTGCAACGGCATGCGCGCGGCGTCACCGCCACGCCGCAGGGCCAGCAACTGCTCGACCGCATCGCATCTGGACGCCATCGCCGAGGCGTTCGAGCCCTTCGGTGCGCGTCGCGAAGACACCCTGACGCTGAGTCTCACGCCGTCGATGGCATCGGCCTGGCTGGTGCCGCGCCTGGGCGAATTTCTGGCAATTCATCCCACCATCGAAATCAACCTGCTGTCGAGCGAGCGACTGGTGGATTTCGAACGCCAGCAGCAAGTGGATGCCGCCATGCGTATCGGCGCCGGGCAATGGCCTGGCGTCATCGCCGAGCCCTTGTTCGACGAATGGCTGGTGCCCATGGCTAGCCCGGCCCTGATCGCCCGCATGGGCGGCGTGGAGGCGCCACCATTGCATCAGTGGCCATTGCTGGGCGACCCGGATGACGCCTGGTCGCGCTGGTTTGCGGCGTTCGGCGGCGATGTGCCGCGACGCTATGTCGCCGTGCTCGACGAATCGGAGGCACACCATCGTGCCGCCCTGGATGGCGTCGGCGTTGCACTGGGGCGCGTGACGCGTGCGCGTCTGTTGCTGGCGTCCGGCCAGCTGGTGGCGTTGTCCACGCAACGGCTCAAGACCAGTTGGTCGCATTACCTGGTGTATCCGCCGCGTTCCAGCACCCATGGCGGGTTTCTCGCGTTTCGCACCTGGCTACAGGGCCAGGCGCGCGAACACGCCGCGCATGCGCAGCAGGCGACCGCCACGCCATTGGCCGCGCGCCGCCGCAAACGCTCCGGGACACTGCCGCCATGAACCATCCATCGTTGCCTCCACAATCCGAGCGCCGCGCGCTGGCGATCGCCCAGGCCGTGTACGAAGCGTTCGAGGACTATCACGCGCGCTTTTCCGAAATCACCGCGCGCGCCAAACAGCGGTTCGAAACACGCGACTGGAGCGGCGCGCGCGAAGACGCAGTGGCGCGCATCGCGCTTTACGACCACTACATCGCCGAATGCATGTTGCGTCTGCGCGCAGTACTGCTGGGTCAGGCGCACGACCGCGCGCTATGGATGCGTGCGCGCGATCATTACGCTGCGTTGCTGAGCGGGTTGATCGATCAGGAGCTGTACAAGACGTTCTACAATACCCTGACCCGGCGCTACTTCGGTACCCACGGCGTCGATGCCGACATCGAATTCATCGCCCTGGATATCGAACCGACCGACGCCATCACCGTGCCGGTTGCGCGCCACACCTACGCCGTCTCGCCCGGCCGCTTGACCGACATGCTGGTGCGGGTGCTGGGCGACTACGCGTTCGCCGTGCCGTATGCGCACCGCACCCGTTGCGCGGCTGCCATTGCGGTGCGTCTGCTGGACGACCTTGCGCATTGGGGCGAACATCCGGTGCGCAGCGTGGAATTGCTGGAGACGGTGTTCTATCGCGAGCGGCGTGCGTATCTGGTCGGACGCGTGTTCGGCGAACATCGCTTTTCGCCATGCGTGATCGCGCTGATCAACGCCGCCGCCGGCCTGCGCGCCGAAGCGGTGCTGACCCGGCGCAGCGATGTCGCGCAATTGTTCAGCAACTCGCGCAGCTATTTTCAAGCCGACCTGTCCACTGTCGGCGATGCGGTGGTGTTCCTGCGCAGCCTGCTCACCCATAAGCCGGTCGATGAGCTATACACAATGCTGGGTCGCGCCAAGCAGGGCAAGACCGAGCGTTACCGCACGTTTTTCAGCCATTTTCAGGCACATCCGTCCGAACAGCTGGTGCACGCCGATGGCACCCCCGGCATGGTCATGGTGGTCTTTACGCTGCCCAGTTATCCGCTGGTCTTCAAACTCATTCGCGACCGCTTTGCGTATCCCAAAACCATGAGCCGCGCGCAGGTGGAGGGTAAGTACGAATTGGTCTTCCAGCTCGACCGCATCGGCCGCCTGCTCGACGCACAGCCGTATCGCTTCCTGCGTTTCCCCAAGGCGCGTTTTTCGCCGACGCTGCTGCAAGAGCTGCAGACCAGCTGCGCGATGAGCCTGAGCGAAGACGGCGACGATGTCCTGATCGCACTGTGCTATGTGCAGCGCCGGTTGCGCCCGTTGAATTTGTACCTGCGCGAACAATTGCCCGAAGCCGCGCATGCAGCAGCGCTGGACTACGGCCAGGCCATCAAGGACATGGCGCGCAACAACATCTTTCCCGGCGACATGTTGCTGAAGAATTTCGGCATTACCCGCCATCAGCGCGCGGTGTTCTACGACTATGACGAGCTGTGCCTGATCACCGAATGCAACTTCCGCGATTGGCCGACGCCCACTACCTACGAAGAACAGATGGCCGCAGAACCCTGGTTCCATGTCGGCCCGCGCGACGTCTTTCCCGAGCGCTTCGCCTTGTTCATGGGCCTGCCCTCCTCGCAGCTGGAAGCGGTCAAGCACCAGCACCCGGAACTGTTCGACCCACGCTGGTGGCGCGACCTGCAGAGCCGGCTTCGCGAAGACGATTATCCCGACACCCCGCCATATGCGGAGTCGCGCAGGCTCGCCTGACGGGTCCTTCGGCATCGTCCAGTCCGCCGAATGTCCACCGAAATGGGCATCGTCGATGCTCGTTGTCGCTGTACGTACGGCAGCGTGCCCACAAAAAAGCCCCGCAATGCGGGGCTTTTTTGTCTCGATAAACCGACTGAACTCAGCGCTTCATCGAACTGAAGAACTCGTCGTTGGACTTGGTGGTCTTCATCTTGTCCAACAGGAATTCCATTGCTGCGATTTCGTCCATCGGGTGCAGCAGCTTGCGCAGGATCCAGATCTTCTGCAGCAACTCCGGTTCGATCAGCAGATCTTCGCGACGCGTGCCCGAACGGTTGATGTCGATCGCCGGGTACACGCGCTTTTCGGTGATGCGACGGTTCAGATGCACTTCGCTGTTGCCGGTGCCCTTGAACTCTTCGTAGATCACCTCGTCCATCTTGCTGCCGGTTTCCACCAGCGCCGTGGCGATGATGGTCAGCGAGCCGCCTTCTTCCACGTTACGCGCCGCGCCGAAGAAGCGCTTCGGGCGGTGCAACGCATTGGCGTCCACACCGCCGGTGAGCACCTTGCCGGAGCTGGGCACCACGTTGTTGTAGGCGCGCGCCAGGCGGGTGATGGAGTCCAGCAGGATCACCACGTCCTTCTTGTGCTCGACCAGGCGCTTGGCCCGCTCGATCACCATCTCGGCGACCTGCACGTGACGCGCAGCCGGCTCGTCGAACGTGGAGGAGATGACTTCGCCGCGCACGGTGCGCTGCATTTCGGTCACTTCTTCCGGGCGCTCGTCGATGAGCAGCACGATCATGTGCACTTCGGGGTGATTGGTGGTGATGGCCGTGGCCACCTGCTGCATCATCATCGTCTTACCGGCCTTGGGCGGGGAGACGATCAGCGCACGCTGACCCTTGCCCTGCGGTGCCATCAGATCCAGGATGCGGCCGGTGATGTCCTCGGTGGAGCCATCGCCACGCTCCAGACGGAAGCGGCGGCGCGGGAACAGCGGGGTCAGGTTCTCGAACAGGACCTTGTTCTTGCTCGCTTCCAGCGGCTCGCCATTGATGGTGTCGACGATCGACAGCGCGAAATAGCGTTCGCCGTCCTTCGGGAAGCGGATGCGGCCGGAGAGGTGGTCGCCGGTACGCAGGTTGAAGCGGCGGATTTGGCTGGGCGAAATATAGGTATCGTCCGGGCCGGCCAGGTAGCTGGCTTCTGCCGCACGCAGGAAACCGAAGCCGTCGGGCAGGATTTCCAGCACGCCGTCGGCGGCAACGCCTTCACCATGACGGGTCAGCACCTTCAGAAGGGCGAAGATCACGTCCTGCTTGCGCGCACGCGCCACGCCTTCCTGGATATTGAGCTGGTCGGCGATATCCAGCAGCTTCTGCGCCGGCATGCGCTTGAGGTCGCTCAGCGAATACACCGGAAAACCTTCCGGTACGGCCGGATGCGGACGCGCGACGAACGGCTCGTTGTTGCCGTCGGACGAGGGCATGCCGCTGTCGTTGCCGAAGCGGTCGCGCGGGCCGCGGTCGCGGCGGTTGCGGAACCGGTCGCGGCGATTGCCCTGCTGGTTCTGGCCTTGCTGGTTTTGTCCCTGACCCTGACCGCCCTGGCCTTGCTGATTCTGGCCGGCGTTCTGGTTCTGGTTCTGGCCCTGTGCCTGACCCTGCTGCTGACCTTGACCCTGGTTCTGCTGTTGCTGCGCCTGATTGAAGCGCTGCTGCTGCGACTGGCCGCCCTCGCGGGGCTCGCCGTGGGTGTCGCTGCCGTGGCTGGCGCTGGGCGCCTGACCGGCCTGGGCGCCATCGCTGGACGTCTGCGCCGGTGCCGGATCGGCAGCGCGCGACGGTGCCTGCGGGGCACGGGGTGCTTCGGGTGCGGGACTGGCGGGCAAGGGCAGGTTGGGCTGCTGTGCGCCAGCCTCTTCAGTGGCGGCGGCGGTCTTGCTCACGCGCGGCTTGCGCACGCGCTTCTCGACGGGAGCGTCGACGCTGCTCCCGGTATCGGAGGAAGGATGATCGGACAAGTGCGTGATTCCTCGCTAAGGTGCGAGCGCCCAACTAGGGGGCGAACTGGTGGTAGATGGGAGTCTAGAAGAGGTTCTAGAGGGGTGCGGCGGCGCACGAACGTGTGCCGGACCGACTGACACTATCACCGCCGCGCGTTACCGCGCAAGCGTCTTGCCGGGCACGATTTAACTGCCGGCGCATCATCGGGCGCCCATTGCTGGACGCCCGCTTGCTCAGGCGGCCGCGCCACCCAGGGTCTTGTCGATCATCTGGGTCAGCTGGCCCTTGCCGACGGCACCGATCTGGGTCGCCTGCACCTGCCCGTCCTTGAACAGCAACAGCATCGGGATCGAGCGCACGTGGTACTTGATGGCCAGCGCACGGTTCTGGTCCACATTGACCTTGGCAACCTTGAGGCGGCCCTGATAGGTGTCGGCCAGATCGTCCAGCACCGGGGCGATCATCTTGCACGGGCCGCACCACTCGGCCCAGAAATCCACCAGAACCGGTTCGCCCGATTGCAGTACAGCTGTGTCGAAGTCGGCATCGCCGACATGTTGAACCTTATCGCTCACCTTGGGTCTCCTGGAAACCAAAACGGCCCACCCGAACGGGCAGGCCGCTACATTGCGCTAAACTGGGGCATTGCGCGACTGAATCAAGTGTCAGTCCTGAAGCCGCGCTGTCCGCCACAACAGTCGCAGTTTGCGACGCTGTCGGCATCGATGCAAGCCGCGCCCGGGCTGCCCAGGGCGCCTCACGAAGACGGAATAATGAGCGACAAACCGCTGACCGATGTGACCTTTTCCTCGTTCGACCTGCATCCGGCCTTGATCGCCGGGCTGGAGAGCGCCGGGTTTACCCGCTGTACCCCGATCCAGGCGCTGACCTTGCCGGTCGCGCTGCCGGGCGGCGATGTCGCCGGCCAGGCCCAGACCGGTACCGGCAAGACCTTGGCGTTTCTGGTCGCGGTGATGAATCGGCTGCTGATCCGCCCGGCCCTGGCCGACCGCAAGCCGGAAGACCCGCGCGCGCTGATCCTGGCGCCGACCCGCGAGCTGGCGATCCAGATTCACAAGGACGCAGTGAAGTTCGGCGCCGACCTTGGCCTGCGCTTTGCGCTGGTCTATGGCGGGGTGGATTACGACAAGCAGCGCGAGCTGTTGCAGCAGGGCGTGGACGTGATCATCGCCACCCCGGGCCGTCTGATCGACTACGTCAAACAGCACAAGGTGGTCTCGCTGCACGCCTGCGAGATCTGCGTGCTGGACGAAGCCGACCGCATGTTCGACCTGGGCTTCATCAAGGACATCCGCTTCCTGCTGCGGCGCATGCCCGAGCGCGGTACCCGGCAGACGTTGTTGTTCTCGGCCACGCTCAGCCACCGCGTGCTGGAGCTGGCCTACGAGCACATGAACGAGCCGGAGAAGCTCGTCGTCGAAACCGAAAGCATCACCGCCGCGCGGGTGCGCCAGCGCATCTATTTTCCGTCCGACGAAGAGAAGCAGACGCTACTGTTGGGCTTGCTGTCGCGCAGCGAAGGCGCGCGCACCATGGTGTTCGTCAACACCAAGGCCTTCGTGGAGCGCGTGGCGCGCACCCTGGAGCGGCATGGCTACCGGGTCGGCGTGCTGTCGGGCGATGTGCCGCAGAAGAAGCGCGAGTCGCTGCTCAACCGCTTCCAGAAAGGCCAGCTCGAAATCCTGGTCGCCACCGACGTGGCCGCGCGCGGTCTGCATATCGACGGCGTCAAATACGTCTACAACTACGACCTGCCATTCGACGCCGAAGACTACGTCCATCGCATCGGCCGCACCGCGCGTCTGGGCGAGGAAGGCGATGCGATCAGCTTCGCCTGCGAACGCTATGCGATGAGCCTGCCGGACATCGAGGCCTACATCGAGCAGAAGATTCCGGTCGAGCCGGTGACGTCCGAATTGCTGACGCCGCTGCCGCGCGCGCCACGCGTGCCGGTGGTAGGCGAAGAGGCCGACGAGGACGCTGGTGACAGCGTGGGCACGATCTTCCGCGAGGCGCGCGAGCAGCGTGCCGCCGAAGAACAGCGTCGCGGTGGTGGGCGCGGTGGCCCGGGCGGGTCGCGCAGCGGCAGTGGCGGTGGTCGCCGCGATGGCGCCGGTGCCGATGGCAAGCCGCGTCCGCGT
Source organism: Xanthomonas sp. D-36-1 (assembly GCF_017746155.1). Lineage (NCBI taxonomy): Bacteria > Pseudomonadati > Pseudomonadota > Gammaproteobacteria > Lysobacterales > Lysobacteraceae > Xanthomonas > Xanthomonas sp. D-36-1. The sequence continues at coordinate 54,403 of NZ_JAGHWR010000038.1, read as the reverse complement.
CGCAAGCCACGGGTGGAAGGCCAAGCGCCTGCAGCTGCGGCGTCGACCGAACATCCGGTGGCTGCAGCAGCGGCACAGGCGCCTTCCGCGGGCGTGGCCGATGCCGAGCGCGCACCACGCAAGCGTCGGCGTCGTCGTAACGGTCGTCCGGTCGAGGGTGCCGAGCCGGCAGTGGCATCCACGCCGGTTCCCGCACCTGCCGCACCGCGCAAGCCCACCCAGGTGGTTGCCAAGCCGGTGCGTGCCGCCGCCAAGCCGTCGGGCAGCCCGTCGCTGCTCAGCCGGATCGGCCGCCGACTGCGTTCGCTGGTCTCCGGCAACTGACCGTTTGCGGCACTGATCGCATCGCCGCGCATCGGCGATGCGACGCAAGCACTGGCGCTCCGGCATAATCGCTGAATGACCGTTCTGCGTTTCGACAACGTCAGCAAGCACTACGCCGGTGGCCACCAGGCGCTGACCGATGTCAGCTTCGAAGTGGCCGATGGCGAGATGCTGTTCGTGACCGGCCACTCCGGCGCCGGCAAAAGTACCTTGCTCAAACTGATCCACCTCAGCGAACGCCCGAGTCAGGGCGCGGTGCTGCTGGGCGAACGTAACCTGCTCAAGGTGCGTGGCCGGCAGATTCCGCTGCATCGGCGTCAGGTGGGCGCGGTCTATCAGGACCACCGTCTGCTCAACGACCGCAGCATCGCCGAGAACGTGGCCTTGCCGCTGATCTTGCGCGGCACCCGGCGTGCCGAGATCGGCAAACGCGTGCGCTCGGCATTAGAGCGCATCGGTCTGGCCCATCGCGAGAAAGCCCTGCCGTCGCAATTGTCTGCCGGCGAGCAGCAACGCGTTGGCATCGCGCGCGCCATCGTCGGCGAACCGCGGCTGCTGGTGGCCGATGAGCCCACCGGCAATCTCGACCCCGCCCTGGCCGCGGAAATCATGCAGTTGTTCGCCGAACTCCCGGCCCGTGGCACCAGCGTGCTGGTGGTCAGCCACGACCTGGCGCTGCTCAAGCAGATGCGCAAGCGCGTGCTGATCCTGGATCACGGCCGCCTGGTCGACGACATCTCGCCGCAGGACCTGGCCGAATGAGCAAGCCCGCCAATACCGAAACTGTCGCGCCGTCGCGGTTCGGCGTGTGGATCGACCATCACCTGCACAGCATCGCCTTCAGCCTGGGCCGTGCGATGCGCAAGCCGTGGGCCACCTTGTTGACCATCGTGGTGATGGCCCTGGCGCTGGCCCTGCCGTTGGGGCTGTCGATCGCGCTGGACAACGTCAAGCTGCTGGCCGGCAGCGTGCAGCAGTCGCGCGAGATCAATCTGTTCCTGAAGGTCGACGTGGCTGCCGATGCGGCGCAGGCGCTGGCCGGCGAGCTGCGTGCACGCCCGGATGTGGCCAAGGTCACGCTGCGCACGCCCGAACAGGGTTTGGCCGAACTGCGCGAGAGCGCCAAGCTCGATGAAGCGGCCGATGCGCTGGGCGACAATCCGCTGCCCACCTTGTTGATCGTCACTCCCGCCGACGCGACCGACGACGCGCAGCTGGCCGGTGCGCTACAGGCGCTGCCGCAAACCGATCAGGTGCAGCACGACGCGCTGTGGCGCAAGCGCCTGGATGGCTGGTTGCACTTCGGCGAGCGCCTGGTCCAGGTGTTGTCTGCCCTGCTCGGGATCGGTGCGGTGCTGGTGGTCGGCAACACCGTGCGGCTGGACATCCAGTCGCGGCGCGAAGAAATCGGCGTGCTGCAGTTGCTCGGCGCCAGCGATGGCTTCATCCGTCGCCCGTTCTTGTATCTGGGCGCGTGGTACGGGCTCGGCGCCGGTGCTGTCGCGCTCGCTCTGATCGCCGCCTCCGGCCTGGCATTGCGTGCGCCGTTGGCGACATTGGCCGACAGTTACGGCAGTTCTTTTACCCTGCACGGGCTGGATCTGTTGCATTCTGCGCTGGTGCTGGTCGGCACCTTAGTCCTGGGTTGGTTGGGTGCCTGGCTGGTGACCGGCCATTTCCTTCGCCAGACCCGACCTACCGAGACCTGAGGCCTGCCATGCATCCACCAGATCTCAAACACCTGATCAGCGACGCACCGCGCGTGATGGTGGTCGATGGCTCCAAGTTGGTGCGCAAGCTGATTGCCGACGTGCTCAAGCGCGACCTGCCCAATGTGCAGGTGATCGGCTGTTCCAACATTGCCGAAGCGCGTCAGGCGCTGGAAGCCGGCGCGGTGGATCTGGTCACCACCTCGCTGTCGCTGCCCGATGGCGACGGCCTGACCCTGGCGCGCAGCGTGCGCGAAACCGCCGGGCAGGCCTATGTGCCGGTGATCGTGGTCTCCGGCGATGCGCAGCAGCATCTGGTGGAGCGCCGTTTCACCGAGTACGTCACCGATTATTTCGACAAGGCGCTGGGCCATGAAGCCCTGGCGACTTTCATCCGTGGGTACGTGCAGCCCGAGCCGGTGGTGGGCGCGACCGTGCTCTACATCGAAGACAGCCGCGTGGTGGCCGAGGCGACCAAGCGCATGCTCGAACGCCAGAGCCTGAAAGTGGTGCACGTGCTCACCGCCGAAGATGCCTTTGCGCTGCTCACCGCCGAATCGCTGGGCCGCACCGAGCGCCGCATCGACGTGGTGCTGACCGACGTGACGCTGAAGGGCGAGCTCAACGGCCGCGACGTGGTCGAGCGTATCCGCATCGATTTCGCCTACGGCAAGCGCCGCCTGCCGGTGCTGGTGATGACCGGTGACACCAACCCGCGCAATCAGTCCGAATTGCTGCGCGCCGGTGCCAACGATCTGGTGCAAAAACCGATCGAAGAGCGCCTGCTGGTGACCAAGGTGTTGTTCCAGCTGCGCCTGGCACGCCTGGAGGATCAGGCTGTCACGCTATGACTGAAGGGGAAGCACGCATCCAGCTGGAACCGTCGTGGAAGGCAAGAGTGGGCGACTGGCTGCTGCGCCCGCAGATGCAGGAGCTGTCGGCATTCCTGCGCCAGCGCAAGGCGGCCGGGGCGCGGGTGTTTCCGCCCGGCTCGCAGATCTTCGCCGCCTTCGACGCGACACCGTTCGAGCAGGTCAAGGTGGTGATCCTGGGCCAGGACCCGTATCACGGCGAAGGTCAGGCGCATGGGCTGTGCTTCTCGGTACTGCCCGGCGTGCCGGTGCCCCCGTCGCTGCTCAATATCTATAAAGAGATCCAGGACGACCTGGGGATCGCGCGACCGGATCACGGCTACCTGATGCCCTGGGCGCGCCAGGGCGTGCTGCTGCTCAATGCGGTGCTGACGGTGGAGCAGGGACGCGCCGGGGCCCACCAGAACAAGGGGTGGGAAGGCTTCACCGATCATGTGGTGGAAACCCTCAACCGCGAGCGCGAAGGGCTGGTGTTCCTGCTGTGGGGCAGCTATGCGCAGTCAAAGGGCAAGGTCATCGACCAGGCGCGCCACCGGGTCTTGAAGGCGCCGCATCCTTCGCCGCTGTCGGCGCACCGCGGCTTCCTGGGCTGCCAGCATTTCTCAAAGACCAACGACCATTTGCGGCGGCGTGGTCTGAGCCCGATCGATTGGTCGCTGCCACCACTCAGCGCGCTGGACCTCACCTCCGCCGGCGCCTGAACGACGCTCCCGACATCCTGTTGCGCAACCAGTTTGTCACGGTTTGCATAGGGGCTTGGTGGTACGGTAAGCCTCGTGTTTGGGGAGCCGGGCTGTAGAACACCGGTGATGCCAAAAGCCCGAACGTCCTATAAATGGAATGCTGGGAACTCTTTCTGTACCCGGCAGTCCAATAGTTCGACTGCTAAGATGGTGCCTATGAACCAGACTACTTCGACTGCCCTCGTGGCAAACAATCTCCCGATTCCCAGTGCGCTCGGTTCGCTGGACGCCTACATCGGTGCCGTGCACCAGATCCCGGTGCTGTCGGTCGATGAGGAGCAGGATCTGGCCCGTCGCTTCCGCGACGAGCTGGATCTGGACGCGGCGCGCGAACTGGTCCATTCCCACCTGCGTTTCGTGGTGCACGTGGCCCGCGGCTACAACGGCTACGGCCTGCCGCTGGGCGACCTGATCCAGGAAGGCAATATCGGCCTGATGAAGGCGGTCAAGCGTTTCGACCCGGACATGGGTGTGCGCCTGGTCAGCTTTGCGGTGCACTGGATCCGTGCCGAGATGCACGAGTTCATCCTGAAGAACTGGCGCATCGTCAAGGTCGCCACGACCAAGGCGCAGCGCAAGCTGTTCTTCAACCTGCGCAAGTCCAAGACCCGTCTGGGCTGGCTCAATGCGTCGGAAGTGACTGCAGTTGCCAAGGACTTGAACGTCTCCGAGCGTGAAGTGATGGAGATGGAGTCGCGCCTGTCCGGTCGCGATATCGGTTTCGACGCGTCGTCGGACGAAGACGACGATCACGGCCCGCCGTCGCCGGTGAGCTACCTGGTCGCCAATGAAGAAGATCCTTCGCAGGCATACGAGCGTCACGACAGCGAAGACAACCAGCTGCAGCTGCTGCGCGAAGGCATGGCTGGCCTGGACGCGCGCTCGCGCGACATCGTCAAGCGCCGTTGGCTGGATTCCGATTCCAAGGTGACGCTGCAGGAACTGGCAGACGAATACGGCGTGTCGGCCGAGCGTATCCGCCAGATCGAAGCGAATGCGCTGAAGAAGATGAAGGCGCTGTTCGTCGCCTGATCCTGTCGGTCTGCGCGAGTGGTTGCACGGACGGCCCGGTTTTCCGGGCCGTTTGCATGTGTGGTGCTGGCGATGTCTTGATTGCTCAGGCGCGTGGTCGGTGCCCCGATTCCGTCGCGCACGTGGGCATGCATGCCTGGCCGGACGCGGCAACCGCATCGCGTTGCGCTGACACAGATCGCCAGCGAGCTGTGATGGCAGCGCGTGCGATGCGTAACATGAATCTGCCGCTGTTCGTAGCGGTGGCCGTGCGCAGTGAGCGGTCGTCGGATCGGGCATGCGCGGCGTGCTCGCATTCGCAGCCATGCTCTCCGGTCAATGCGGGCCCGGGCCGTGCCTGCGTGGCGGCCACTCAGTGTGTGGCTGGCGGTGTTTGATCGCCACGTACGGCGACCGCTTGGCTATTCCGGCAGGCGTGCGACAGGAAGATGCCAACCGTAGCGGATCGCCATGAAGCGCAGGCCGAAACACACGCCGGCGCCGGTCGCCAGCGACCAGGCCTGCGGCACATCCAGGACGTGCCCGAGCGCGACCAATCCGCCACCGGCAAGCGCAGCGACCGCATACAGTTCGGCCTGCAGCACCACCGGCGTGCGCGCCACCAGCAGATCGCGCGCGATGCCGCCGCCGATGCCGCTGAGCATGCCCAGCAATGTCGCGCTCAACGGGCTGAGGTGATAGTCCAGCGCCTTGCTGGTGCCGTAGACCGCAAACAGCGCCAGTCCGGCCGCATCGAAGATCTGCACCGGATTGCGCAGGCGCTCCACCGCTGCATGCCAATAGAATCCGGCCACGCCGGCCAGGCAGGCCACCAGCAGATACTGCGGCTGCACCAGCGCGGCCGGCGGGGTGGCGCCGATCAGCACATCGCGCACGATGCCGCCGGACACCGCTGCCACACAGGAGAGCACCAGCACGCCGAACAGGTCCAGACGGTTGCGCACCGCCACGGTCGCGCCGCTCAGAGCGAATACGAAGGTGCCGAGCAGATCCAGCAGAAACAGCACAGTTGCCACGATCGGGTCGTCGAATCAGGCCGTACAGCATCGCGCACGGCCTGCGCCGCTGTCATCCGTCCTTGCTGCTGGGCGGAGGATCGTCGGTGGCGCCGCCGAAGATGATGCGCGCGGCGCGCTGGTAGCTCCAGTACGCCATCGCCCAGTTCACCAGCACCACGAACCGGTTGCGGAAGCCGATCAAAAAGTACACGTGCGCAGCCAGCCAGAACCACCAGGCGACGACGCCGGACAGCTTGAGCTTGCCCACATGCACGATGGCGGCCATGCGGCCGATCGTGGCCAGGTTGCCGTAGTCCTGGTAGCGGAACGCCGGCGCGGTCTGGCCGCGATGCCGCGCCCGGATCGCCTTGGCGATGTGCTTGCCCATCTGCTTGGCGGCCGGTGCCACGCCCGGCACCGGGCGGCCGTCCTGCTGCACCGAGGCCAGATCACCGCCGACGAAGATGTCCGGGTGGCCCGGCACGCTGAGGTTGGCTTCGACCAGCACGCGGCCGGCGCGATCCAGCGGCACGCCCAGCGTACGCGCCAGCGGCGAGGCGGCCACGCCGGCGGCCCACACCACGGTGCGCGCCGGTACGAAGGTGTCGCCGAGCTGGTAGCCCAATGCATCGATCTGCGTGACCGGTGTTCCGGTGTGCACCTCCACGCCCAGACGCTCCAACTGCTTGCGCGCCTTGGCGGTGAGATCTTCCGGAAACGAGGGCAGCACGCGCGGACCGGCTTCGACCAGCCGCACGCGCGCCTGCCGCGGGTCGATGTGGCGGAACTCGTTCTTGAGTGTGTGGCGGGCGATTTCGGCCAGAGTGCCGGCCAGTTCGACGCCGGTGGGCCCGCCGCCGACCACTGCGAAGCTCAGCCAGGCGGCGCGTGCGGCAGGGTCGGATTCGGCTTCTGCGCGTTCGAAGGCCAGCAGCAGCTTGCGCCGCAGCACCAGCGCGTCGTACAGCGTTTTCAGGCCAGGGGCGTGTTCGGCCCATTGGTCGTTGCCGAAATAGGCATGGGTGGCGCCGGTGGCCAGCAGCAGCATGTCGTAGCCGAGCGTGCTGCCATCGGCCAACACCACCTCGCGGCGGCCTGGTGCGATATCGGTGACATCGCCGAGCAGTACTTCGACGTTGCGTTGCTCGCGCAGGATGTGCCGCAGCGGCGCGGCGATGTCCGGTGCCGACAGGCCGGCGGTGGCCACCTGATACAGCAGGGGCTGGAACAGGTGGTGGTTCTGACGGTCGACCAGGGTGATGCGGATGCCGGGGTCGTCGAGCGCGCGGGTCGCCCATAAGCCGGCGAATCCGCCGCCAACCACAACCAGATGCAGCGGAGCTTGGGAGGGGAGAGAGGTCATCGTAAGGTCCGATGGAGTGCGACGCGGGCGTATCAGGATGCCGCATCGGCAATGAACATGCCGCGTGAGCGTGGCCCGCCTGCGGCATCATGTCGCATCTCCCGCTTCCGGCCACCCCATGTCGTCGCTCCCGCCGCCGTTGCCGCCGTTGTCGTCTGTGCCGCCCGCTGCACCGTCGCCGGCAGCTGTCGTCAAGAAGCCGCTCAGCAGTGTGGCGATCGGGCTGATTGGCGTGGCGACGTGTGTGGTGCTGTTCGGGATGCTGGTGCTCGGCGCGCTCATCTGGCTGATGTCGATCGGTTGGTCGCTGTTTGCCGATCAGGCGCGCACTGCGCTGCAGGCCGATGCCGTGGTGCAGGAACATATCGGGCACATCCGCGACATGCGGGTGGACCTGTATCGCACCAGTCTGGCCCCTGGTAGCGACGAGTTCGTGTTCGATGTGGAAGGCGATCGCGGCACCGGGCGCGTGCACGCCACCTGGGTCAGCGACGGGGCCGAACGCGAGATCCTGAGTACGGGCGTGCTCACGCTGCGCGATGGCACCGAGTACACATTGCCGGCCGAGACCGACGTGGAGGAGAGTGAGATGGACACCGACACCGACACCGACACCGACACCGACTTCAAGACCGAATCTGCCGAGTCCCTGGAGCAATGAGCATGATCGACAATCCTGACAAACGCATCGCGCTGCTGATCGATGCGGACAATGCGCCAGCCGGCAAGATCGACGTGGTGCTGGCCGAAGTGGCGCGCTACGGCGTGGCCAATGTGCGTCGCGCCTACGGCAACTGGAAGAGTCCGCACCTGAAAGGCTGGGAGGCGGCGTTGCACGACTACGCGATCCGGCCGATCCAGCAATTTGCCTACAGTTCCGGCAAGAACGCCTCGGACATGGCAATGGTGATCGATGCGATGGACCTGTTGTACGCACGCAACCTGGATGGATTTGCGATCGTCTCCAGCGATGCCGATTTCACGCCACTGGTGATGCGCCTGCTCACCGACGGCATGAAGGTCTATGGCTTCGGCGAAAAGAAGACACCGGCGCCGTTCGTCAATGCGTGCTCCAAGTTCACCTATGTCGAGGCGCTCGGGCAACAAGCTGCAGCCGCCAGCGAAACGGCTGCCGATCGCAAGGACGCCACCGCATTACGTCGCGATACGCGTCTGGTCCAAATGCTGCGTAATGCGATCGTCAGCGCCTGCGAAGACGATGGCTGGGCGTTGCTGAGTGCAGTCGGCAAGCAGGTGGCCAACCAGGCCTCGTTCGATCCACGCAACTATGGCTATCGCAAGCTCAGCGATCTGGTGCGCGCGATCGGCTTGTTCGAGATCAGGCAGGACGAACAGGCGTTGTGGGTGCGCGACGCGCCCAAGAGTGACCGCGGCAAACCGGCGCAACCGGCGGCTGCCAAGCGCCCGGCACGTGCGCCGGCCAAACCTGCAGCAGGGGGCCGAGCATGACGCAGGACGCAAACGTGCCCACCGCAGCGATGCCCGCCATGACAATCTGGGGACGGCGCAACTCCAGCAACGTGCGCAAGGTGTTGTGGTGCGCCGAAGAAGCCGGGGTGGCCTATGCCTCGATCGAAGTGGGCGGTGCGTTTGGCGGCAACGACACGCCGGCCTATCGCGCATTGAATCCGAACGGCGTGGTGCCGACCTTGCAGGATGGCGCGCTGGTGTTGTGGGAGTCCAATGCGATCGTGCGCTATCTGGCCGCGCACTATGCGCCGGCGTTGTATCCATATTCGCCGGCCGAGCGCGCGCTCGGCGACCGCTGGATGGACTGGACCACCTCCACGTTCGCCGGGGTATTTCGCGACCTGTTCTGGGGCGTTGTGCGCACGCCGGAGGCCGAGCGCGATCACGCACGCATCGCTGCGGCGTTGACCCAGTCGGGCGAGTTGCTCGCACGTGCCGATGCGGCATTGGCGCAGCAGCCGTACCTGTCCGGCGAACAGTTCGCGATGGGCGATATACCACTGGGCAGCTTCATCTACGCGTGGTTCGAAATGCCGATCGAGCGCCCCGAATTGCCGCATCTGCAGGCGTGGTACCAGCGCCTGCGCGCGCGGCCTGCGTACCAGCGTGGAGTGATGACCGCCTTGACCTGAGGTTGCCACCACCGCGCAGGCCAGCGTGGTGCATCGCAGGCATCGCATCCGCCGGCAGGCAGCTCGCATTGTCGTAGGAGCGCACCTGGGCGCGAGGGCTTTGCCGGTGACGCCTCTCGCGCCCAGGTGCGCTCCTACGACGCGTGGATGGTCTGGCTGCGCTAGTACAGATCGATCGGGTCCACATCCAGCGACCAGCGCACGCGGCGGGCTTGCGGTAGCGCATAGATCGCCGGCAGTTGGGTGTCGAGCAGGCGATGCAAGGCCGAGCGTTGGTGCGCCGACAACAGCAGCTGCGTGCGCTGGAAGCCGGCGCGGCGCGGCATCGGTGCCGGCATCGGGCCGTAGCATTCCACTGCGGCAAACGGCGGTGATTGCGTGCCGGGGTCGGCGCTGGTCAAATCGCGCACCGCCAGCAGGAACTGATTGGCCGCTGCCACATCCTTGGCTTCGGCACGGAACAAGGCCAGATGCGCGAAGGGAGGGAATCCGGCCGCTTCGCGCTGTTGCAGTTCGGCGTCGGCGAAGGCGTGGTAGCCGCCATTGACCAGGGTCTGCAGCAACGGGTGTTCGGGGTGGTGGGTCTGCAACCAGACTTCGCCCGGCCGGTCGGCACGCCCGGCGCGTCCGGCCACCTGGATCAACTGCTGGGCCAGTTTTTCGGCGGCGCGGAAGTCGGCCGAGAACAGGCCTTCGTCGATGCCGACCACCACTACCATGGTCAGCCGCGGCAGGTCGTGGCCCTTGGCCAGAATCTGCGTGCCCACCAGGATGCCGGCGTCGGTGCCGAGCCGGGCGAGCTGGGTTTCCAGTGCATCGCGGCGCTGGGTAGTGCTGCGGTCGATGCGCACCACCGGGACGTCCGGAAACGCCTCGGTCAGGCGTTCTTCCAGCCGTTCGGTGCCGATGCCCTGCGGTTGCAGCGCCAGGCTGGCGCAGGCCGGGCAGGCCAGCGGTGCGGGTTGGCGTGCGCCGCAGTGGTGGCACTGCAGGCGGCGGCCGCCGGCATGCACGGTCATCGGGGTCTGGTGCAGCGGCGTGCTGCAGCGCTGGCAGGCTGCGGTCCAGCCGCAGTCGTGGCAGAGCAGCACCGGCGCATAGCCGCGGCGGTTCTTGAATACCAGGACTTGTTCGCCACGCGCCAGGGTGGTGCCGATACCGGCCAGCACCTCGGGCGACAGGCCGTCCTTGAGCGGGCGCTTGCGCACGTCGAGCACGCGCACGCGTGGCGGACGCGCTTCGCCGGCGCGCCGCGACAGGCGCAGATGCCGGTAGCGGCCGGAATAGGCGTTGTGCAGGCTTTCCAGCGATGGGGTGGCGCTGCCCAGGATCACCGGTACATCCAGCGCCTTGCCACGTACCAGGGCGAAATCGCGCGCGTGATAGCGGATGCCGTCCTGCTGCTTGTAGCTGCCGTCGTGTTCCTCGTCGATCACGATCAGGCCGGCGTTGGGCAGCGGGGTGAACACCGCCGAGCGGGTGCCGACGATCAGCTGTGCCTCGCCGCGCCAGGCCGCCGCCCACACCCGCGCGCGTTCGCCATCGGACAGACCCGAGTGCAGCGCGTGCACCGGCACGCCCAGACGGGTACGGAAGCGACCCAGGGTCTGCGGGGTCAACCCGATCTCCGGCACCAGCACCAGCGCCTGCTTGCCGGCGGCCAGGCAAGCGGCGATCGCCTGCAGGTAGACCTCGGTCTTGCCGCTGCCGGTGACGCCGTCGAGCAGATAGGTGGCAAAGCCACTGTGCGCGCGGATCGCGGCGGCGGCGGCCTGTTGTTCGTCGTTGAGCGGGGGGCCGCTGCCGGGGCGGGGGGGGATGGCGTCGGCCGGCACTGCCACGCGTTCGGCATAGGCGCGCTTGGCTAGGCTGCGCGCGGCCTCGCGCCACTGCGGCAGCAGCCGGTCCAACTGCTCTTCGCCCACTGCGCCGGTCAGCAGCAAGGCCGCCAGCAGGGCGGGTCGGCTGCCCGCGCGCAGGCTGGCGGCACCGCTGCGGCCTGCTTCGGTCAGCTGCCAGGCCCAGGCGTGGGTGTCGGCCAGTGGCTCTCCGCGCCGCAGCGGGCCGGGCAGGGCGCTGGCCTGGGCCTCGCCGAGCGGGGCGTGGGTGTAGCGGGCCAGCCAGTGCAGCGAGCGCGCCAGTTCATCGACCAGCAGCGGGACCTGGTCGCACCACGCCAGTGCCGGGCGCAAGCCGTCGGCCGCGGGCAGTTGCCCGATCTCCACCACAACCCCGACCAGCTCGCGCGGCCCGAACGGCACTCGCACCCGGCAGCCGACGCGCGCCGGGTCGGTCAGCGGCGCATCGGCCGGAGGCAGATAGTCGAACAACTGGGGCAGCGGCACCGGCAAGGCGACGCGCAGGGTGGCGACGGTCGAAGACATCCAACCAGTCTACCCACCCTGTCCAGAGGCTGGCGGCCGAGCCGAATCGGCCCAGATCCACGCCGGGGCAGCGGCCGCGTTTCTGTGACGGAAGTGATAAATACGACGTAAACCTATGTGAGGGTTAAGGAAACAGGTTTATCCACACCGGCTGTGGATAAACCTGTGAATTAGTGTCGTGCTCCACGCTGTGACGATGGATTCACTAGCCTCTGCAACCTCTTGGACATTTTTTAGCCAACGTTCATAAGTCAATAAATTTCAATCACTTAGGCGTGAAACACGATTGCAACAAAGAAAAAACAACAGTTGACAGACGCCTGCGTATCGGCATGTCTGCCGCTGTGCACAACCCGCATCGGCGGCGGGCGCGGCCGATGTGAAGGCGGAGCGGGGCCGAGCCGATCTGTCAAGCCATCGGCGGGGGGGCAATCGCGTCGGTATCATGCCGGCCGATGCTGGAGTTCCCATGACCGTAGTCCCCGACGCCCCCGTGACCCCCGCCGCGCTATCTGCCTTCTTGCGTGGTGTGGAACGCCGGGGGCTGGTGCTCGCGCAATTGCAATGCGGCGATGTGGCCGCCGCCGAGCGCGCCCTTGCAGCGGCCTTGCGCGCCTTCAGCAGCCAGGCGGCAGGTCGGCCGATGGCAGGCTGGCCGATGCGCTTCTGGAGCCTGCTGGCCACCGCGCCACCGCTGCGGCGCGAGCCGATGCCGGGCACGTGGCTGCCCCCATTCACCGCCTTGGGCCGGATGCAGACTGCCGACCGCCTGGCGCTGCTGCTGCGGATCGTGGCCGGGCTGGAAGAAGGCGTGGCCAGCGAGGTGCAAGGCGTCGAAACGGCCGACTACCGGCAGTTGCTGGCGCGTGCCTGCCCGCGCGACGCCGCCGGCAACCCGGATGCCCAGGCCTGGCGGGCCCTGGCCGAGGCGGCGCAAGTGGAACTGCGCGACCTGAGCCCGGCCCAGTTGACCCGGCTGGGCCAGCTCCGTGATTCGGCCCTGGCCGGCATGCCGCTGCAGGCTGCCGCGCCGGCCGAGCCGGCACCGGCGCCGCGTCGCCCAGCCGCCGCGCGCGCGCGGACCCGGCGGCAATGGCAGTGGCCGCAGCTGGATCGCCGCCATGCAGGCATGGCGCTGGGGGTGCTGGCGGTGGCACTGCTGCTGGCGCTGCTGGGCTGGTGGTGGACCCACCGCCGGCCCGCGCTTCCTCCCGAGCCTGTCTCGCAGGCGCCTGCCGGCGTGCTGCACGTGACCGACGCGGCACCGGTACTGGTGGAAGAACTCCCGGCGGCCGATCTGCCGGATGCCGTGGCCGCCCCGGGCCTGGATCCACGCGACCAAGCGATGCTGGCCGACCCGGATCTGGAGCTGGCCCGCGCTGCGGACTTCTATGCCTGGTATGCCGCCGGCCATCCGGTGCCGGTTGATGAATCCGGTGCGCATGCCACCGCGGCCGAGCAGCCTTCCGCCCCTCTGGAGACGGTCGATGATGAAAGCAACTAAGTGGTGCGGCCTGCTGCTCTGCGCGATTGCCGCCGTCGCCGGCGCGCAGCGCTTGCCGACGCCGCTGGAAGAATCCGCCGCTGCGCCGGCCGCGTCCACGTCCGCTGCCGCAGTGCCGGGTACATCGCCCAGCGCCGCGCAGCAGGTCGCGCGCTGGGCGGCGATGACGCCTGCGCAGCAAGCCGAGCTGCGCGCCCGCTACGCTGCCTGGAAGGGTCTGACTGCTACCGACCGGGTGGTGTTGCGCCAGGCACGCGAGCGGCTGCAAGCCTTGCCCGAGGATCAGCAACGCGCGTTGCGCACCCAGTTCGGCGCGATGGATCGCCTGCATCGCGACGGCTGGCGCCTGGGCTCGCAGGTAGGGGCGTTCTATGCCCAGTTGCAGCCGTTGATCGGCTACGTGCCATCTGCCCAGCGCGAGGCCATGCTGGCCGCGCTGCGCAGCCTGGACGCCGGCCAGCTGGAGCAACTGGCGGTGCTGGCGCAGCGCACCCCGCCCCAGGAACGCGACGGCTTGCGCGAGGCCTTCCTGGCCGAAGCGCCGGCCACCCGCAGCACCTGGTTGAAGCGCCAACTGGCGCGTTGATCGCTCGCGCCACCGGTTCGTCGCCGTCAGGGCGCGCAATGCTTTTTAGTGTTGCGCCGGTCACATCGGTTCAAGCGGGAGCCTGTTTCCACACTGCCGCTCCAGACGCCCCACCTCCAAGCCCGGCATCGCTGCGTCGCGCTGCAATGCGGACGTTTCGCGCAACTGTCTGCGTAGATTCGTTGCGTCAAAGGCGCGCCAGACTCGCCACCATCAATAGCGCCGCGGCCACCGTCACCAACACCAGATACACCCCGCTCAGGCCGATGTACTTGAGCACGGTGACCGGCCAGGACTGGGCATACACGCGCCGCTGCATCCACAGCAGATATACCGGCATCCAGACCGTCAGCCCGAACTGCGCAAGTCCGATACTCCAGGTGATCGGGCTGGCGACGTGCGTCAGCGCATCGCTGAGCAGCGACAACAGCAGCTGCGTCAGCAGGTTCAGGCATAGGAAGGCGTGGCTGTACAGCGCCACCACCAGATGCTCCAGATACACCTGCCCGCTGCGCACGTAGAACACCCGCAACAGCAGCGCAAACAGCGGCACCAGCACCAGCAATGCAGACGGTACCGCTGCGAAGAACGCGTTGTAGAGCAGTTGCGGATCGTTGCGCAGCCGCGGCAGGTTGTCGCGGATATGGCGAAGTTGGGTATTGATCCAGCGGTTGGCGAACTGCGGTAGCGCCGCATAGTGCAGTGGGTTGCTCACCGGGCCCCACGGCTTGCCCGTCACCGAAAAGAACGTGCTGTCGCTGTCTGCCTCTGCGGCGGGCACGGCGCTGGTCGGACGCGCGTCGGCCTGCAACTGCGTCAGACGGCGTTGCGCTTGCGCGTTGGCACGCGCAACGCCGGCGTCCATGCTGTCGCGTGCGATGCCGGTCGGCACCGCTGCGCGTGTCTGCGTCAGCGTGTCGACCAATTGCCTGCGTACCGCTTCCACCTGCGCCGGCGTGCGTGCATGTGCGAAATCCTTGGGAACCGTGGTCTGGCTGGTGCCGGGCGCCGGTGCGATATCGCTGTCTGCGTCGGACGCATGCACGGCGATGCGCGCAATAAAGAACGTCAGCAGGCTCAGTACCAGGAACAGCCGCATCGGCGCCACATAACGTACGCGTTGGCCGCCCAGGAAGCGCTGCGCCACGCGTCCGGGCACCAGCAGGTCGCGCAGGGTGCGGAAAATGCGCCCATCCAGATGCCAGAACGATTCGAAGACTTCTTCCACTGCATGGGCGACACTGCGCACCGGGTTGTGCGCGCTTTGCCCGCAGGCGTGGCAGTAAGCCCCATGCAAGGCAGTCGCACAATTTTCGCAGTCCGTGGGATGGTGCGCGTTCGAATGCGGTGACATGAGCCAGGTCCGGTTGGCGAGTCGGGGGAAGGCGCGTTGCGGTCGACCTGATCCCGAAAGACCGGCGTTTGGCGCACGCGTGCAACGGTATCCCGCGCCGGCCCGGTTGCAGCAGCCTTCGCGTTTTTGCCCGCGCGCGCAGCCGCGCAGCGGGCTCTACCCAGCTGCGCGGCAAGGCCGCAGTCGGAAAGTAGGCGTAAGATAGCCGGCCCGCGCGACCCGGTGCCAGCGCCTCCCGGCACGGCCGTAGTCCGCGCAGCGATCGGTTGTCATGTCTGTTTCTTCTGCACCCCCGTCCGCGACGCCAGGCTTCGCCTCGGAAGTGTGCACCACCGGCCTGCTTGCGTTGCCGCTGGTGCTCGGCCACGTTTCCACCGGCCTGATCGGTTTTGTCGACAACGTCATCGCCGGCCACCACGGCACCGCCACGCTGGCTGCAGTCACCATCGGCACCTCGCTGCTGTGGCTGCCGATGCTGGTGCCGATCGGCACCTTGATCTCGTTGACTGCATCGGTCTCGCAATTGCTCGGCGCCGGCCGCGAGCGCGAGATCGGGCCGCTGTTCCGGCAGGCGCTGTGGCTGTCGCTGGGGCTGAGTGCGCTGATGTTCGTGTTCCTGAGCGTGGTGCCGCCGTTGCTGCCTACCTTCGGGATTGCGCCGGATATCGTGCCCGGTGCCACCGCGTTCCTGCACGCGGTGCGCTGGGGGGTGCCCGCACTGACGTTCTACTTCTGCATGCGCTACCTCAGCGAGGGCATGCACTGGACGCTGCCGACCATGCTGCTGGGCTTTGGCGGCTTGCTGGTCCTGGCACCGGTGGGCTATGCGCTGACTTATGGCAAGTTCGGCTTCGCCGAGCACGGTGCCGAAGGGCTGGGCATGGCCTCGGCCATCACCATGTGGGTGCAGGCGAGCGTGTTCGCGCTGTATCTGTGGCGCGCGCGACGGTTTGCGCATCTGCAATTGTTCACTCACCTGGAAGGACCGCGCTGGCGCGCCATCGGCGAGTTGCTACGCACCGGCTTGCCGATCGGCATCACCGTGTTGATGGAAGGCGGGTTGTTCATCGTCACTGCGCTGTTGATCGGCCGGCTGGGCTCCACCGAAGCGGCCGCGCACCAGATTGCGATCAACGTCGCGCAGCTGTGTTTCATGATCCCGATGGGCGTGGCCGAGGCCACCACCGTGCGCGTGGGCCACGCAGTGGGCCGCGGCGAGCCGCAGGCGATGCGGCGCGCAGCCTGGGCCGGCTATGCCATCGTGCTGGGCACGCAAGCGCTATCGGCCAGCGCGCTGCTGCTGGGCCACGATGCCATCGTCGGCGTCTATACCGACGACGTGGCCGTGGCCGCGCTGGCCTCGGTGCTGCTGCTGTTTGCCGCCACGTTCCAGTTTCCCGACGGCATCCAGGTGCTGTCGGCCGGCGCGCTGCGCGGGCTCAAGGACACCCGCGTGCCGATGTTCTTGGCGATGTTTTCGTACTGGGGCGTGGGCATGCCGATCGGCGCCGGGCTCGGCCTGGGGCTGGGCTGGGGACCGAAGGGCATGTGGGTAGGCCTGATCCTGGGCCTGACGGTGGCGTCGATCCTGATGGGGCTGCGCTTTCGCCAGACCAGCCGGCGGCTGACCGCCACCGTGACACCCTGACTTCCAGCGCATCCCGCGCGCGCTGCGCAGCCGGTATGCTGGGCACCATCGATCTGTATGCAGCGTCTTTCGACGGAGCTTTCCATGAATCACCCCGTGCGTCGCAATCCCATCGCCAGCTTCTTCGTCGGCCTGTGGGATGTGATGAATTTCACCCGGCGCCTGATTTTCAACCTGGTGTTCTTCGGTTTCCTGTTTTTGCTGCTGCTGGTGTTCATGGTGGCGCTCGCGCGTGGCGATGGCACCAAGCCGCTGGCCGAGCGCACCACCCTGGTGATCAACCCGGAAGGCGCGCTGGTCGAACAATTCAGTGCCGACCCGGTCAGCCGGTCGCTGGCCAAGGCGGTCGGCGACAAGAGCGCCGAAGAAGTGCAACTGCGCGACCTGGTGCGCGTGATCGAAGCGGCCGGCAAGGACCGCAAGATCGAGCGCGTGCTGTTGAACCTGGACAAGTTGCAACCGTCCGGATTCGCTTCCCAGCGCGAAGTGGCCGCCGCACTGCAGAAGTTGCGCGCCTCCGGCAAGCAGATCGTGGCCTTCAGCGAGAGCATGAGCCAGGGCCAGTACCTGCTCGCCGCACAGGCCAACGAGGTGTATCTGGATCCGATGGGCAGCGTGTTGCTGGAAGGTCTTGGCCGCTATCGCCAGTACTTCCGCGAAGGCCTGCAGGACAAGCTCGGCGTGGACGTGCATCTGTTCCGCGTTGGCGAGTACAAGTCTGCAGCCGAGCCGTATATCCTGGACGCGGCCTCGGCCGATGCCAAGGAAGCGGATCTGTTCTGGATGAACGATGTGTGGCGGCGCTACCTGGCCGACGTGGGCACCGCACGCAAGCTGAGCCCGGCGCAACTGGCTGCCGGTATCGACACGCTGCCCGAAGGCGTGGCCGCCGCCGGTGGCGACCTGGCCAAGTTCGCGCTGCAACAGAAGCTGGTGGACGGGCTCAAGACGCGCGAAGAAGTCGATGCGCTGCTGGTCCAGCGCGGCGTCGCCGACAGCGATGCCGACAGTGGTTTCCGCAATATCGGGTTCAACGATTATTTGAGCCAGCTGCAGGCGCAGCGTTCGCCCATGGACAGTCGCCCGCAGGTGGCGGTGGTCGTGGCGGCAGGCGAGATCAGCGGTGGCGAACAGCCGGCCGGGCGCATCGGTGGCGAGTCCACGGCGGCGCTGCTGCGCCAGGCGCGCGACGACGATGACGTGAAGGCGGTGGTGCTGCGCGTGGATTCGCCCGGTGGCGAAGTCTTCGCCTCCGAGCAGATCCGCCGCGAAGTGGTTGCGCTCAAGCAGGCCGGCAAGCCGGTGGTGGTGTCGATGGGCGATCTGGCCGCTTCCGGCGGTTACTGGATCAGCATGAATGCCGATCGCATCTACGCCGACCCGTCGACCATCAGCGGCTCCATCGGCATCTTCGGCATGGTGCCGAATCTGACCCGTGCGCTGGACAAGATCGGCGTGCACACCGACGGCGTGGCCACCACGCGGTTCGCCGGTGCGTTCGACATCACCCGTCCGCTGGATCCGGCTGCCGGCCAGGTCATCCAGGCGGTGATCAACAAGGGCTACGCCGACTTCACCGGCAAGGTGGCGCAGGCGCGTCACCAGTCGGTGGACGCGATCGACAAGGTTGCGCGTGGCCGTGTATGGAGCGGTGCGCAGGCCAAGGAGCGTGGATTGGTGGATGCGTTCGGCGGCATGTCCGAAGCGGTGGCCGATGCGGCCGACCGCGCCAAGCTGAGCCGAGGCAAGTTCCGCGTGCGCTATGTGGAAAAGCCGGCCACGCCGTTCTCGCAGTTCATGAGCGGGTTTGCCGGCAGCCGCATGGGTGCCTGGATGCTGAGCGACTCGGGCATGGCGCGCGCGCTGCTGGCCCGCTCGTTGCCGGAAGTGGACAGCCAACTGCGCTTTGTCGAAAGTGCCGTGCACGACAGCAAGGCAGACGGCACGCCGGTCAAGTCGCTGGCCTACTGCTTCTGCGGGTTCTGAGGCGTTGCGCTCGGTGAGCGAGTGAGGCATCGACACGCCGGCCATGTGCCGGCGTTGTTGTGTCTGCAGTCGGGAGATGCGGCGTTTTGAACGCACGAACGAAGCAGATGGCAGGACGCATGATTCAATCGTCTAGCGTTCAAGCTACCAGCTACCAGCTACCAGCTACCAGCTACCAGCTACCAGCCAATCAGCAACTAGCTATGACGCATATTGCGGTGAACGCCTGTGCAGGTTTGGCCGCCGTTCGCACAGGTATTTGCACATTGTTGCGCGGTCCACGTGCGCTTCTGCACCCACGTGCTGCTTGGTGCACCAACTCGTCCTGTGGCGGCAGCCCGCCACACGAACGCAGGCGCTTCAGGGCGCGATTTCAACCGGTCGCCGAGGTTCCGCTACTGCGTGGCGGCATCGATCGCCTTGCGCTGATCGTCGGCCGCCTGGTCGGTTGCGGCCTGCACCGCGTGCGCCTTGTTCAACGGTTGCTGGATGTGGTCGCGCAAGGCGGTGGCTTGCGGGTCGGGCTTCTGATCGGTGGGCGCGGGCTGCGGCCGCTGACAGGCGCCCAGCGACAACGCCAGACCAAACGCAAGCATCCAATGCATCTTCATCGTCGTGACCTCGCCTGGGGTGGCGTTATCCTAGAGCGTGTTATGTACGTTGAGGTGAGTGCGAAGCGCCACAGGACGCTTCCCGGCGGGTTGGCCGCCAGCGGCACGCAATGGGCGCCGCGCGGCTTGCCTTGGCACCGCCAAGCCGGCGCCGCGCAGCACCCGCTCCGCACCGCTGGCGGCCAACGCATCTCACCTCAACGTGCATAACACGCTCTAACGCCCGGGCCACGCATGCGCGTCAACTGCGTTGCAGCGGCCGTTTCCTGCGCTTTTGAAGAGGATCACCCACGTGACAACGCACCGTTGGCGGCTGGATGGACAGACCGCCCTCATCACCGGCGCCAGTGCCGGCATTGGCCTGGCCATCGCGCGCGAACTGCTCGGCTTCGGTGCCGACCTGCTGATGGTGGCACGCGATGCCGATGCCCTGGCGCAGGCGCGCGACGAGCTTGCCGACGAATTTCCCGAGCGCGAGCTGCATGGGCTGGCCGCCGATGTCTCCGACGATGAAGAGCGCCGCGCCATCCTGGATTGGGTGGAAGACCATGCCGATGGCCTGCATCTGCTGATCAACAACGCCGGCGGCAACATTACCCGCGCCGCGATCGATTACACCGAAGACCAGTGGCGCGGCATCTTCGAAACCAACGTGTTTTCCGCGTTTGAATTGTCGCGTTATGCGCATCCGTTGCTGACGCGACATGCTGCATCGGCAATCGTCAACGTCGGCAGCGTCTCGGGCATCACCCATGTACGTAGCGGCGCGCCGTACGGCATGACCAAGGCGGCGTTGCAGCAGATGACGCGCAACCTGGCGGTGGAGTGGGCCGAAGACGGCATCCGCGTCAATGCGGTGGCGCCGTGGTATATCCGCACCCGCCGCACCTCCGGGCCGTTGTCCGATCCGGATTACTACGAGCAGGTGATCGAACGCACCCCGATGCGCCGCATTGGCGAACCGGAAGAAGTGGCTGCCGCGGTGGGTTTTTTGTGCCTGCCGGCTGCCAGCTACATCACCGGCGAATGCATCGCGGTGGACGGCGGCTTCTTGCGCTACGGGTTCTAGCGCAGGCAACAAACACCCACCTGGTTTCGATTGGATGCGCATGGACGCAGAGCCGGCATGTTCATGCATACGCCGGTTCTGCACGCGTTTTCTTTCAGCAAATGGCGATTGCTCGCCCGCCGCAAAGACCTGTTGGCTCAATGACGCGACAGGCGTGTTCAGGGCGTGGCGGCCGGATTGGCGCAACGGCTCTCGTCGAGAACCCGGCGCATCTGCTCATAGCGTTGCCTGCGTTCGGCCGACTGCGCTTCATCGGAGAAGCGCCAGGTGGATTCGGCCTGCTCGGCGCGTTTGCGCCAGGCCTCGCACAGACTCTGGTCCGGCACCGGCGCGCAGCGGTCGGTGACCACCTCGCAGGCGCTGCCGCCACCAGTGGCCGGCCCGCCAGCCAGGTTGGTGGTCTGCATCGGCAGGCAGCGCGTGGCCGGCTCGCGGTCTTCGGTGAAGTAACGCCCGTTGTCGTGTGCGGTGCACTCGAACAGTGGCGGTGGTGGCAGTGTCGATGTCGAGGTGACTGTCGGTGCTGGCGGTGCGGCGGACGCAGCGGGCGCCGAGGCAGCCGCCTGCGCGGTAGCCCGTGGTTGCGCCGCTGGCATCGCATGTGGAGGCGATGGATTGGTCGCGCCGCCTGGCGCGAATGGCACTGCCGCCGGTGTGGTCATCAGCTTCTTCTGTTGTTGCATGCCCTTCGGGCACGGCATGTTCTGCACCGTCAGTGCGCCAGCCGGATCGGTACAGCGGTAGATGGCCACTTCCTGCGCGCCGGCCAGCGAACCGAGCGTCATCATGCCGAGCGTCATTGCGCCCAACAGCGGCCAGCGCCTCATGCGCCGCCACAGTCGCGTTGCTGGCGCGCCTCGATACCGCGCTGTTCGCGGCTGAGATCTTCGCGCTCGCTCTGCAGCGCGCTGTTGTAGCGGCGGATCAGCTCCCAACGGCGGTCGGCCAGCCGCGCGCACACTTCCTGTGCGGGCAGGGCGTGGCATGCGTCGCGGATCTGCACGTTGCCGTAAGGCACGACGACCGTGCCGCCGTATCCGCCACCGTTGTAACCGCCCTGATAGCCGCCCTGGTAGCTCTCTATGCCGAAGTTTGCGTTGCCGCGAATGCTCCCTCGTCCGGAGCCGCCCTGTACCGAAATCGCCGGACGCGGGTTCACCGAGATCGGGGGGCGCTGGATACCGCCACCGCCGCCGACCGGGGGGGCAATGGTATTGCCCACATAGGCGGGGCCCCAGGTCGGCACCCAGCGCGGATTGCCTTCCGGGCTGTCGCTGGTGTAGCGGTTGCCGTCTTCGGTGGTGCACTCGTACATCGGCTGTGGCGGTTGTACGGTGACGATACGGACTTCATGCGTGGGCGCTGCGGCGACCGGTGCCGGCTCTACGCGGGCCGGACGCGGTGGTGGGTCTTGCGGCCGTTGCAGATCCAGCACCTGCTGGCGACCGCTGCTGCAGGGCGCATCCTGCAGGGCGACGGTGCCGGTGCTGCTCACGCAGCGGTAGACCCGCACATTCGGGTCGGGTTTGCTCGCGGCGGTGGCGGCCGACGCAGGCAGCGACGCGGCGAGCAGCAGAACGGTCAGGACGGTGCGCATGGCCGCAGTGTGCGCGTCTGTGCGGCGGCCGCAAAGGGGGGCGGCTGAATGGTGTGCAGGGTCGAGGCGACGACGCGCCAGATGGCTGCGGCCTGCTGCCGAAGGGGCGGGCAGACGCCAGGTAGGCCGCCAAGGGCGACCGCCCGGAACATCCGGCATGGGACAAATGAACCGATGGACCGGCCGCGCTCGCCTGATGGCTGCGCGGTCGTTTCTCGGCCGCACTCAGTCGCGCAGGATCTGCCCGCTGCGTGCGTCGCGGATCTGGGTCGGCTGCGCCAGGGCGCCGGTCTCGCCATCTACCACGCCGTCGATCGTCGCCAGCAACGCCGGATCCAGGGCGGCGCGGCTGCGCGCTGGCGGCTCGCCGGCCAGGTTGGCGCTGGTGGACACCAGCGGCGCCCCCCAGGCCCCACACAGGGCCGCCACCACTGGATGCGCGCTGATGCGTACCGCCAGCCCGTCATGCTCACCGGTGACCCAGCGCGGCGCCCGGTCGGTGATCGGCAGGATCCAGGTGTGCGGGCCGGGCCAGCTGGTGAGCACGTCCTGCCGGCGTGCCGGCTCCAGTGCCTCGATGTCGACCCAGTCGCGCAGCACGTCCACGCTCGACGCCACCACGATCACGCCCTTCTCCACCGGGCGCCGCTTGATCTCCAGCAGCCGCATCACGGCCGCTTGCTGGCGTGGGTCGCATCCCAGTCCCCACACCGCTTCGGTCGGGTAGGCGATCACGCCGCCCTGCGTCAGTGCGGCGACGGCGCGTCCCAGGTCGACTGTGTCGGTCATGCTGCGCCTCTCAGCCTGCGGCCTTGCTCACGGTTTTCTTGACCACGCGCTTGGCGGCCTTCTTGGTGGCCGTCTTCTTGGCCGGGGCCTTCTTGACAGCGGTCTTGCTGGCCGCGGTCTTGGTCGCGGTCTTCTTGACGGCAGGCTTCTTCGGTGCCGAATCCTTGACCGTATTCTTCTTCAGGGTGGCCTTCTTGGCGCCAAAGCCCTTGCGTACCGGCTTGCCGGTGTCGGCGAGCAGCTGCTGCACTTCTTCGAACGTCAACGACGCCGGCTCACGGTCCTTGGGGATCTTGCCATTGAGCTTGCCGTCGCTGATGTATGGGCCGAAGCGTCCGTTGAGCACCTGGATGTCGCTGCCGTCGAATTCCTTGATCACCCGGTTGCGTGCGATCTCTTCCTTCTCTTCGATCAGGAAGACCGCGCGCGCCAGGTCGATGGTATAGGGGTCGTCTTCCTTCTTCAGCGAGGCATAGGTGCTGCCGCGGCGCGCGAACGGGCCGAAACGGCCGATGCCCACGCTGACATCCTGGTCCTTGTCCTGGCCCAGCGCGCGCGGCATCTTGAACAGCTCCAGCGCATCTTCGATGGAGATCGAATAGATGCTCTGGCCCGGACGCAGCGACGCGAAGGTGGGCTTGTCCTCGTCTTCGACCGTGCCGATCTGCACCATCGGGCCGAAGCGACCGATGCGTGCGCTGACTTCCTTGCCGCTGACCGGGTCGGTGCCGAGCACGCGCACGCTGCCGGCATCGGTCTTGTCCAGCGAGTCCTTCTTATCTTCGACCAATTCCTTGAACGGGCCCCAGAACTTCTCCATCAACGGGATCCACTCGGCTTCGCCGCGCGAGACCGCGTCCAGATCGTCTTCCAGATTGGCGGTGAAGTCGTAATCGACATAGCGGGTGAAATGCCCGGACAGGAACTTGGACACCGCACGGCCCACGTCGGTGGGACGGAAGCTGCGACCTTCCATCTCGACGTATTTGCGGAACTGCAGGGTCTGGATGATCGAGGCGTAGGTGGAGGGACGGCCGATGCCGTATTCCTCCAGCGCCTTGACCAGCGCCGCTTCGGTGTAGCGCGGCGGCGGCTGGGTGAAATGCTGGTCGGTGACGATGCGGTCCAGCGGAACGTTGTCGCCGGCCTTCATCAGCGGCAGCTTGCGGCCTTCGTCTTCGTCCTCGCTGCTCTTGGTGTCCTTGCCTTCTTCGTACACGGCCAGGAAGCCCGGGACCACCACGGTGGTGCCGCTGGCGCGGAACACGTGCTCGCTGCCGGCCGACAGATCCACGCTGACGGTATTGAGCGTGGCCGGAATCATCTGGCAGGCCACTGCGCGGCGCCAGATCAGCTCGTACAGGCGGCGCTCGTCCTCGGACAGGAAACGCGCCACCTGCGCCGGGGTGCGCAGCGCGGAGGTCGGGCGCACCGCTTCGTGGGCTTCCTGCGCGTTCTTGGATTTGGTGGTGTAGGCGTTGGGCTGGTCGGGTAGCGAAGCGGTGCCGAAGTCCCGCGCGATCACATCGCGGATTTCCGCCAGCGCGTCCTGCGACAGGTTCACCGAGTCGGTACGCATGTAGCTGATCAGACCGACCGAGCCTTCGTCGCCGAGTGCCACGCCTTCGTACAACTTCTGCGCCACCTGCATGGTCTTGCGGGTGGTGAAGCCGAGCTTGCGCGAGGCCTCCTGCTGCAGCGTGGAGGTCGTGAACGGCGGGGCAGGGCGGCGCTTGCGCTCCTTGCTGGCCACGTCGGTGACATGCAGCACGCCTTGCGCGGCCTGCTGGATGCGCAGGCGCGCCGCCTCGGCGGTGTCGCCGTCGGTCACGGTGAACTGCTCGAACTTCTGCCCATCCAGCTTGATCAGTCGCGCGCTGAACGCCTGCGAGGGATGCCGGCAATGCGCATCGATGGACCAGTATTCGCGCGGGATGAAGGCTTCGATCTCTTCTTCGCGCTCGACGATCATGCGCAGCGCCGGCGATTGCACGCGGCCAGCGGACAGGCCGCGCTGCACCTTGCGCCACAGCACCGGCGACAGGTTGAAGCCGACCAGGTAATCGAGCGCGCGGCGCGCCTGCTGCGCATCCACCAGGTCGCCGGCGATCATGCGTGGCTTGGCCATCGCCTCCTTGATCGCACGCGGGGTGATTTCGGTGAACACCACCCGCTGCATCGGCTTGTCCTTGAGCAGGCCGCGCTCCTTCAGAATCTCGGCGATGTGCCAGCTGATCGCCTCGCCCTCGCGGTCCGGGTCGGTCGCCAGAAAGATGTCGTCGGCACCCTTGGCGGCACGCGCGATGGCTTCGACGTGCTTTTCGTTCTTCTCGATCAGGTCGTAACGCATCGCAAAGCCGTTGTCCGTATCGACCGCGCCTTCCTTGGGGACCAGGTCGCGCACGTGCCCATACGAGGCCAGAACGGTGAAGTCCTTGCCGAGGTATTTATTGATCGTCTTGGCCTTGGCGGGCGATTCGACGATGAGCAGGTGCTTGGGCATGGTGGCAACTTCTTGGGGCGGAGCCCGGGGGGCGGGTAGCGTGGCCTAATTGGCCGGTCGAGGGAAGCGGATCGACCGTTTCCCACGCGTTAACGCCCGGGAAGGACTCCCGGGCGTTCAGTTCTCTTATTAGAAAGATCACGGCGGGCGTCGCCGTGTCAAGCGGCCAGCGCCGTGAACTGCTAGCGTTGGCTCATTCCGATCGCCGCCAGCATGAAGGCCACGACCACCACCGAGAGCACCAGGATCAGCCCGTAAATGGCCAGAACCACGATGGACACGGTATCCAGGCCTCTGGATTGCCGCTCCGGATGCTCGGTGAACGCCCAACGGTCCACGACCAGGGTGTCGCAGACCTTGTCGTGCGGGGCCTGCTTGCGCTCGGTCATGCCGGCCATGAAGGCCGCCACGATCACCCCGATGCCCAGGGTCAGCACGCTGATCAGCATGTAGGCCAGATAGCGCAGCACATTGCGCCAGAATCCGACCCGGCCGCCGTTGCTGTCGGCACGCACCAGCTTGATGCCGCAGGCCAGCTTGCCCAGGCTGGCCTGATGCCGGCTGGACTGCATCCAGGCGAAATACAGCGTCGGGATGGCCAGGCCGATGCCATAGGACATCACCACGATGGCGATGCCGAGCGCACTGCCGTCGTCCAGCGCCGAACCCGAATCGCCGCGCGTGGTGACGAGCGCCACCACGAACACCAGCGGAATCACGATCAGGTACACCGCAAAGGTGGTGATCAGGCTATCGAGAATGCTGGCGGCCACGCGCCGCCAAAGACCGGCGTAGACCACTGGCGCATCCTGCAGCGCCAGGCCTGCGGCGGGGGCAGCGGGGGCCGGGGCATCCCAGGCCCCTGGAGGTGGCGTGGCTGCCGTTGCCGTGGGGAATCCCGGTGGCGACGTCGTGTCCGAGGTCGTGGTCGGGATTGGATCTGACGCCAGCGGCGTGGTGGACCATGCCGACGGGTCCGATAACGGGGATGGATCGCGCGGCGGATGTAGTGGGGAGTCGATTGCCGGGTGGTGACCGGCATCGTCAGTCGCGCCGGCATCACCGGTGCCGGTGCTGGCACTCGCACCGGCAATGCCGCCGCCGGCAACTGCCGGCTGCCAGCGCGATGTCTCAGCGGCGTGGTCGTCGATCGGCAGGGGCGCCGAAGCCGAGGCTGTGGCCGGCGGGTTGTCGCCGGGATACGCTGCCGACAGTGGCGCATGGCGTGTCGCATCCGCCGGCATCGGCCCGCTGGCGTCCGGTGCCGCGGCCGGCGCTGCGCCGCCGAAGCCTAGCTCGCCCTCGACCTCGTGCAGTGCCACCCACTGCGCCAGACCTTCGCGCCAGACCAGGCTGGAACGGTCGACGATGCCCTGCGTCAGGCGCGCACGAAGCGTGTCCGTGTCCACCGGCCCCTGGCGCTGCCGCTGTGCGTCGGCGTAGTACCACTGCGTCATGTTGTCCCCTTAGCGTGTCGCGATCGGCATGCAGCAGGCGGTCAGCCGCGGCAATCCGGTGGAAGTTGGGTGTCGTCGATTTCGGAACTGCACCGCCAGCTGCCGGCATCCGCATCCAGCTCCAGCCACACGGCCTTGCCGTCGATTCTGGCCGACTTGGGCGCATGGAGCACGGCTTCGATGCCGCATTCGCTGCCCTCGAAACGGCCGATGCGCACGCTGCTCAGCCGCTCGCTCGCGTACTGCTCGGGTGGCTTGAACCCGGCGTCTTCATTGACCGGGCAGCGGCCTTCACTGGCCAGAAATTCGGTGATCTGTGGCTTCAATGCCGCCAACTCGCCGACCGCCTCGGCGGCCTTGGCGCGGCTCAGGTAATCGTTATAGGCCGGGAATGCGATCGCAGCGAGGATGCCGACGACGCCTACCATCACGAAGACACCGACTACCGCACCGAGCAATGCAACCAGCGGCCAGCCGGGGCGATTGCTGCGCGGCTGCGCTGGCGCGACGGACGGATGGGCTGGCATGGTGTACGCCGCGGCAGGCGGCAATGGCGGTGGAACCGCGCCCGCCCGCACATCAGTGGAAACAGGCGGGCCCAGGGTGTCGGCGCACGCCGACAGCGGCACCCAATGGTCCAGGCCTTCGCGCCAGACCAGCGTATCCAGGGCGATCACGCGATCGCGATACAGGCCCAGCAAGGCATCGTCGGCCACCGGGCCATGCCGATGGTGGTGGCCATCGGCGTAATACCAACTGCGCATCCCCGTTCCCCTGCACGCACATCCGTGGCGGCTTCAACGCTCAGTGTACGGGTTCAGGCTCGTCCAGGAACATCTGGGTTTCCATCCAGGCATAGGCCGCTTCCGCCCCGGGCTGGTTGAACAACACCATCAGTACCACCCACTTGAGGTCGTCCAGATCCAGTTCGTCCTGATCCAGCGCCATGGCGCGGTCCAGCACCAACTCGCGCTGGTCGGCGTCGAGGATGCGGTGTTGCTCCAGGAACAGCAGAAATCCGCGGCAGTCGACATAGAGCTTGTCCAGCTCCGGCCCGTGATAGATACGCACCGGCCCATCGACGTGCGGGCGCGCGACGCTGGGCCGCTGCTCGGAAAGCGCGTCCAGCCAATCGAAGGCCTTGCTGATTTCTGCGGGACTGAAACCGGCCTGGATCAGGCCATTTTGAAGCGAGTCACGGTCACGGACCAGGTCCGCGTCTTCGCTGAAGTAATGTTCAAACAGGTACAGCAGTACATCGAGAATGCTCTCTTTCATTGCCCTCGGCCTGCGTCGCGCGACGCTGTGGAGGTGAAGAAACTAAGGATTGCGGGTATAGCGACCGTGCTCGGTGACCACGTCTCCCTCCAGTTCCATGATGAGCAGCATGGAGGACAGCGTGGCGGCCGTCAATCCGGTGCGCTGCACCAATGAATCCATAGGGGTTGGGTCGTGGCCCAACGCTTGCCACAAGCGCTGGTAGTCGGGATCGGAGCGGGCAGGACCGGGGCCAGCGCTGGTCGTCGCCTTCCCGGGCAACTCAGTGGGGGCGGCCAGGCGCTCGCGCAAGGCGCTGGCCAATTGGCCAGACAGCTGGCCCAGTCCCTCGATGACCTGTGCGGGCTCCTGCGCCAGCGTGGCGCCCTGCCGGATCAGGTGATGGCAGCCGCGCGCGAGCGGATTGTGCAGCGAGCCGGGTAGGGCGAATACCTCACGGCCTGCTTCGGCCGCCAGCCGGGCGGTAATCAGTGCGCCCGAACGCATCGCCGCTTCGACCACCAGCGTCCCCAGCGCCAGCCCGGCAATGATCCGGTTGCGGGCCGGAAAGTGCGCCGCGACCGGGGCAGTGCCCGGCAGATATTCGCTGACCACTGCGCCGCGTTCGGTGATGCGATCGCGCAAGCCTAGGTGCCGCTCGGGATAGGCGACGTCGACGCCAGTGCCGACGACGGCCACGGTGATGCCGTCGTGCTGGGCCAGTGCAGCCTCGTGTGCGATCGCATCCACGCCGGCGGCCATGCCGCTGACGATGCCCAACCCGGCGCAGGCCAGGCTGGAGGCGAATGCGCGGGTATGATCGCGGCCGCCGGCAGTGGCCGAGCGGCTGCCGACCACCGCCACGCCTGGGTGCCAGAGGATGTTGGGGTCGCCGTCCACGAACAAGGCCATCGGCGGATTGGCGATATGCCGCAGCAGGGCCGGGTAATCCGGATCGCGCCAGCCGATCAGGTGGTGGCCGGGCTGTTCGCACCAGCGTAGCGCGGCCTCCAGCGCATGTAGATCGGGGTTCTGCAGCAGCGCAGCTTGCACCTCGTCGCATCCAGCTGCGCGCCACGCTCCCGGCCCGGCTGCCAGCATTTCGGACGCTGATCCGTACGAGGTCAGCAATTTTCGGCGGGGCGGGCTGCGGCCGCCTGCCAGCAGCAGGACCAGGAGTGCGCGCAGGTCGGGAGCGGTTTGGGCCATACATCCAGGCTAGGCCGCAAACGACGACGGCGCCCTCGGGCGCCGTCGCGTTGGTGCATCGGATCTTTCGCTTATTGCGCGTCAGGATGCTTGACGAAATAGCCCAGGCCGGTCGGCTTGACGCTTTCCATCACCAGCGCATAGCTGACCTTGTCGAAGGTGCGGAACACCATGGCATGCGAGGCGTACTCGTCGGGCAGGCCGACGGTGGAGCCGGACGGGCCGCTGAAATCGTCGTCGGTCCGCGAGAAGCGCGAGTGCTTGACGCGGTCGCTGACCGTGCGGCCCTTGCGCCAAATCGAGAACACCGTGCCGTTGTTGATGCCTTCGCGGGCGCCGCCGGAGATCGCGATCACATCGCGCGTGCCGCCAACGGTGAAGGCGTCGGAGATGGCCAGCACGCGCAGTTCGGTTTGCAGCGCCTGTTCCGAGGGCGGATGCGGGATGAACTGCAGATCGTACGGCTGCGCTTCGACCGCCACGATGCGATCGCCGGCGCGCACTTCGCGGCCGCTGTCCTGCAGCAGCAGGGTCGCCGCCTTGGAGTTGCCGCCCGCCGCGCTGCGGGTGATGGTGCCGACGTTGACCTGCGCCATCTCGTAGCCGAGGAACTCGCGGCGCGTGCTCGGCGCGATGAAGTTCTTCCAGATGTTGCCCGAGCCGGCGGTGATGTTACCGGCCATGTCCAGGTCTTCGTTGTGCTTGGGCAGGCTGAACTTCACGGTCGGGCGGACCACAGCAAAGCGCTGGCCCGGCTGGGCATTTTCCAGACCGACCACGTAGGCGACCTGGCCGGTGGTGGCACGCGTGCGACCGGCTTCCAGACCCACGACATACGGCAACTGGTCGAAGTCGTCGACCACGCGCAGGTTCTTCAGGAACGGCTCGACGTCGGCCAGCGGAATGGCGTTGATCGGCGCTTCCTGGCGCGGGCCGGGCTGGATCGTGCCTTTGCCGACCCGGTCCAGATAGGCCAGGCTGATCACGTCGCCCGGATAGATCAGGTGCGGATTCTGAATCTGCGGATTGGCTTGCCAGATTTCCGGCCACAGCCACGGTTTTTGCAGGAAACGCCCAGCGATGTCCCACAAGGTATCGCCCTTGCGGACCACATAGGTGTCTGGATGCTCGCCCACCGCTTGCGCGGCAGCGTAGGTCGCGACGGTCAGCATCGCCGCAGCGACGACCGTACGAAGTCGGTTCAACATAGGTGCCTTCTTGCCTGATTCCCCAACAGGTCTGCGCACTATAGTCTAGAAACCGGGGCGCCACGCAAGCATTGCGCTAGAATGACAGCGTCTTGCCGGCGCCGCGCCGGTGTTTCCAGACGGGTAACCCCATGGCTTTGCTCCCAATTCTTGAGTTTCCGGACCCGCGGCTGCGCACCAAGGCCGTGCCGGTCGATGCTGCCGAGGTCACCAGCCAGGCGTTCCAGACGCTGCTGGACGACATGTTCCAGACCATGTACGAGGCGCCCGGCATTGGCCTGGCTGCCAGTCAGGTGGACGTGCACAAGCGATTCATGGTGATCGACATCAGCGAGGAGAAAAACCTGCCGCAGGTGTTCGTCAACCCCGAGATCGTGAGCAAGCAGGGCGAGCAGTTGTATCAGGAAGGCTGCCTGTCGGTGCCCGGCATCTATGCCGATGTCAGCCGCGCCGATGCGATCACCGTGCGCTATCTGGACCGTCAGGGCCAGGCGCAGGAACTGCAGGCCGACGGTCTGCTGGCCGTGTGCATCCAGCACGAGATGGACCATCTGGACGGCAAGCTGTTCGTGGATTATCTCTCGCCGCTCAAGCGCGAAATGGTGCGCAAGAAGCTGGCCAAGCAGCGCAAGCATGTGGCTTGAGGGCCGGGATTGGGGATTCGGGATTGGCAGAAGCGGGTTTTTGCAGCGCTTTGAATCTGCTGGTGTCGCATCCTCGAATGCGAAGTCTGCTGCGATCTGGCTCATGGGCTTTGCCCGCGCATCGCGATACCGGCCAGTCTGCAGATGGATGGTCTTAAAGAGCGGGATTCGGGATTGGATAAGGCATTGCCATAGCAGGCATCGAATTGCCGGCCGCGATTCCCGCCTTGCGCTCGATGGTGACGGGCAACGCCGGTTCTGGCGCCAAGTTTCCAAATCCCCCACACATCTGCTCCTACCTCTCAGCTCCACGCCATTCTCGCCCCGGCCACCACACCTGGCGATGCGAATCCCACTCCCGAATCCCGAATCCCAGCCTTATGAGAATCATCTTCGCCGGTACGCCGGATTTTGCCGTCCCGTCGCTACGCGCCGCCGCGCAGCGGCATGAGGTGGTGGCGGTGTACACGCAGCCCGATCGCCCCGCCGGGCGTGGTCGCGGGTTGACGCCCTCGCCGGTCAAGCTGGAGGCGATCGCGCGCGGCATTCCGGTCTTCCAGCCGCAGACGCTGCGATCGCCCGAAGCATTGGCGACGTTGCGTGCGCTCGATGCGGACCTGATGGTGGTGGTGGCTTACGGGTTGATCCTGCCAAAGGCAGTGCTGGCCGCGCCGACGCACGGCTGCTGGAACGTGCATGCCTCGTTGCTGCCGCGCTGGCGTGGTGCCGCGCCGATCCAGCGTGCGATCGAGGCCGGCGACACCGAGACCGGGGTGTGTCTGATGCAGATGGAAGCCGGGTTGGACACCGGCCCGGTGCTGCTGTCGCAGCGCATCGAAATTGACGAGCAGGAAACCGGCGGGCAGTTGCACGACCGGCTGGCCGCGCTGGGCGCGCAGGTGCTGTCCGATGGCCTGGGCCTGTTGCGCGCCGGCATCCGTCCGGTGGCCCAGCCGCAGCCGGCCGACGGGGTGACCTATGCGCACAAGCTGGACAAGGCGCAGGCGCGGCTGGATTGGGCACAGCCGGCGCAGGAACTGGCGCGACGCGTGCGGGCGTTCAACCCGTGGCCGGTGGCCGAGGCGATCCTGGCGGGCGAGCGCGTGCGCCTGCATGGCGCGGTGGCGCTTGAACTGGCCCATCAACAGCCGCCGGGCACCCTGCTGGCGGCCAGCAAGCAGGGCATCGATATCGCCTGCGGTGAGGGTGCGCTGCGGGTGCGCGTGCTCCAGCGCGAGGGCGGCAAGGCGATTACCGCCGCCGATTACCTCAACGCGCGGCGCGACCTGCCGGCGCTGGGCTGATGTTGGCCGACACCGCAACCGCCGGCGTCGCCTCGCGCCTGGCCGCCGCACGCGTACTGACGGCGGTGTTCGATCAAGGCCGGTCGTTGAAGGCCGAACTTGCCTTGACCTTGCCCGGCATCGGCGATCCGCGCGATCGCGCGCTGGTGGAGGCGATCTGCTTTGCGGTCATTCGCCGGCGCCCGGCGTATGAGCTCGCGTTGCGGCAATGGCTGGAACGTGCGTTGCCGCCCCGCGATGCCGAACTCAAGGCGCTGCTGATGGTCGGTTTCGCGCAACTCGACGTGCTGCAACTGCCTGCGCACGCCGCGTTGTCGGCCACCGTGGATGCGTGTCGCGCACTGGGCCGGCCCCGTCAGGCCGGCATGGTCAACGCGATTTTGCGGCGCGCCCAGCGCGAAGGATTTCCCGCGGTGGCCGACGATGCCGGTTGGCCGTCGTGGCTGCGCAAGCAGCTGCGCGCGGACTGGGGCGATCGTGCCGAAGCCATTTTCACCGCAAGTGCGCAAATGGCGCCGATGTGGCTGCGCGTGCAGCGTTCGCGCACCGACCCTGCGACATATGTCGCACGACTGGCCGAACTGGATATCGTCGCGCATACCGATGCTGTATTGCCGGATGCGGTGCGCCTGCACAACGCCGTGCCGGTGAGCCAGTTGCCGGGCTTCGCCGAAGGCGATGTTTCGGTGCAGGACGGCTCTGCGCAGCAGGTGGCCGATGCGTTGACCCTGGCGCGGTCGGCACGCGTGCTCGATGCCTGCGCCGCGCCCGGTGGCAAGGCGGCGCATCTGCTGGAGCGCCATCCCGGATTGCAGCTCGTGGCGCTGGATGTGGATGCGCGCCGCCTGGAGCGCGTGCAGCAGACCTTGCAGCGCACGGTCCCCGATGCGCAGGTTGCATTGCAGGCGGCCGACGCCGCCGATACGGAGGCGTGGTGGGACGGCCAGCCGTTCGATGCGGTACTGCTGGACGCGCCATGTTCGGCCACCGGCGTGGTGCGTCGTCAACCGGATGTGCTGCTGCACCGGCGCGCCGACGATATCGATGCGCTGTGTGCGCTGCAGGCGCGGCTACTGGATGCGACCTGGCGCACGCTGCGTCCAGGCGGACAATTGCTGTACACCACCTGCCCGCTGTTGGCGCGCGAGAACCAGGCGCAGGTCGAGGCATTCCTGCAGCGCACGCCCGACGCACGCGCGCAGCCTTTGGGTGCGCAGTTCGGGCATGCCGCCGGCGCCGGACGTCAGCGGTTTCCAGGCGAGGCGCACTGCGACGGATTTTTCTACGCGCTTTTGCTAAAAGCCTCCTGATCGCGCGCGAAGTCCAGCGCTCCACCCTCTGCGACCGACTGCCGCCCGACATGTTCAAGAATCGCGCTTCCACCGATGTCTGGTTGCTGGCCATGACCGCCGTGCTGGTGATTGGTGCGGGCCTGGGTTTACGTGACCCGTGGCCGGCGGACGAGCCGCGCTTTGCGCTGGTGACCAAGCAGATGGTGTTGAGCGGCGACTGGTTGTTCCCGCATCGCGGCAACGAGCTGTATTCGGACAAGCCACCGATGCTGATGTGGCTGCAAGCGGTGTTCTACACGCTGCTGGGCAATTGGCGGGTGGCGTTCCTGCTGCCGTCGTTGCTGGCCGCGCTGGGCACATTGGCCTGCGTCTACGATCTGGGTCGGCGGCTGTGGACCCGCCGTGTCGGCGTGTATGCAGCCTGGATGCTGCTGTTTACGCTGCACTTCACCTTTCAGGCCAAGAAGGCGCAGATCGACCCGCTGGTGGTGTTCTGGATCACCCTGGCCAATTACGGCCTGCTGCGGCATCTGCTGATGGGCCCGGCCTGGCGCTGGTGGACGCTGGGCTGGTTCGCCGCCGGGTTGGGCGTGATCACCAAGGGCGTTGGCATCATCGCGCTGCTGATGCTGATCCCGGCCGGAATTGCAGCGGCGCGTGGCTGGCCGGGCGTACGCGTGCATGTGCGCGACCGGCGCTTCTGGCTGGGGCCGCTGTTCTTCTTCATGGCGATCGCGCTGTGGTTCGTCCCGATGATGGTGACCGCACTGACCGCTGGCCAGTCCGAATACCGCGTGTATCTCAACGACATCCTGCTGCGCCAGACCGCCAAGCGCTACGCCAGCTCCTGGGATCATGCGCAGCCGGTCTGGTACCACCTGCAAAGCATGGCCACGATGTGGCTGCCGACCATCCTGCTGCTGCCGTGGGCGATTCCGGCGTGGCGGCGTCGGCTGAAACGGCGCGATCCGCGCTATCTGCTGCCGTTGGCCTGGTGGCTGCTGGTGCTGGTGTTCTTCACCATTCCCAGCGGCAAGCGCGATGTGTACATCCTGCCGGCGCTGCCGATGTTCTGCCTGGCGCTGGCGCCGCTGGCGCCCGGCCTGCTGCGCCGGGCTGGCGTGCAGCGGCTGCTGTTCGGGTTCGGGCTGCTGCTGGCAGTGGTGTTTTGTGCAGGCGGCGCGGCGATGCTGATTGGCCACCCGGGCTTCGAGCAGAAGATCATGGACAGGCGCGGGGTCGGCAGCGAAGCCACCGACCCGCTGGGCTGGCTGTTGCTGGCGGTGGGTACCTGGGGCATCGCCAGCCTGCTGCTGATGCGCGTGCGCCGCTCCGCGTTGGCGGTGGTCTCGCTGCTTGGCGCGTGGTGGGTGGCGTTCGGGCTGGTGTGCTACCCGATCTTCAACGATTCCAGTTCGGCCGGTGCGGTGATGCGCGAGGCCGGGCGCCGCATTGGCCCGGATGCGCAACTCGGGCTGGTGGCGTGGAAGGAGCAGAACCTGCTGATGGCCGACCGGCCTGCGCAGACCTTCGGCTTCAAGGTGCCGTGGGAGACCCAGTTGCAGCGCGGCGTGGCCTGGCAGGCAGAACAACCCGGCCAGCGCTGGCTGATGGCTCAGGAGACCGCATTGCTGGCCTGCGTGGATCGCAGCCGCAGCCAGTTGGTGGGCGTGGCCAACCGCCGGCGCTGGTGGTTGGTGCCGGCCGATGCGGTGCGCGGCCCCTGCGTGGCCAGCTCCAGCGAGCGTGCGGTGGAAGCAAAGGAGCAGGGCAACCTGGATACCGAATGAGCCAGCCGACCCCACCGGCACGCGCACGTGCCAGGTGCCATTGGCGTGGCGTCAATGCAGCGGCCGGTAGCTGTCTAGCAGGGATTCATGCGTCGCATCGTTAGCTTGGCCGGCGCTGCCCAAGCCCGGCCACTGCGTCGCCTTCCCTTTCCCACCGATTTTTAGATGAATTCCTTGCGTCCCCAACCCGCGTCGCTGTCGCCCTCTGTCCCGAC
Source organism: Xanthomonas sp. D-36-1 (assembly GCF_017746155.1). Lineage (NCBI taxonomy): Bacteria > Pseudomonadati > Pseudomonadota > Gammaproteobacteria > Lysobacterales > Lysobacteraceae > Xanthomonas > Xanthomonas sp. D-36-1. Next base: position 18,832 of record NZ_JAGHWR010000038.1, on the reverse strand, counting down.
CACCTCGCGGGCAGGCGTGCGCATTGCCGAGCTGGGCGCGTTCGCATTGACTGCGCTGGTGGTGAGCATGCCGAGCGGGTTGCTGCCGTTCGGCCTGTGCCTGCTGCTGGGTTCGCTGATGGGCTGGCGCAGCCTGCGTGACGGCATTGCCGCGCGCGAATGGTCGTTGCGCGTGGTGGGATGGCTGACGGTGGCGGTGATCGCGATGTCGCTGCTGTCGATCGCGTTGTTCGAGCACGGGCTACGCGATGTGGGCAATCGCTCGCGCTTCCTGGTGCTGCCTTGGGCAGCACTGTGGGCCTATGCGTTGCAGCCGCGCCAACTGTGGTTGTGGCGCGGTGCCTTGGTCGGCGTATTTGCGGCCATGCTGATCGCGCTGCTGCAGGTGATGAACGGCGCCGACCGCGCCGAAGGCTTCACCAACGCCATTGCGTTTGCCGACATCGTGCTGATGTTGCTGGTGGTGGCGGTGTTCTGCCGCCCGCCCGGCAGCGTGCGCTGGCTGGTGGGCGCGGCGATCGCCACCGTGGTGGTGATCGTGCTCAGCGGCAGCCGCGGGGTGTGGCTGGCGATGCTGGCCACGGTGGGCGTGCTGATCTGGGGTGCGCCCTGGCACAGCACGCGCGTGCGCTTGCTGACCTTCGTCGGCGGCGCGGTGCTGGCGGTGGGTGTCGCGCTCAGCGTGCCGGCGCTGACCGATCAGATGCGCCTGGGCGAATTGCAGCGCGACCTGCAGCGTTACGAAGTGGGCGACACCGATTCGTCGGCCGGTGCCCGTATCGAACGCCTGCATGTGGCTTGGGACACGGTAACGGCGCACCCGCTGACCGGTGTGGGCGTTGGTCGTTTCGACGATGCGATGCACGACCTGCCGGCCTGTGCCGCCGATCCGGCGTTGTTCCGTTGCCAGCTGGGGCATGCGCACAACGATCTGGCCGAGTGGAGTGCCACCCAGGGCGTGCCCGGCCTGTTGCTGCTGCTTGCCGTCTACGGCGTGCCGCTGTGGATGTTCGTGCGATTGCATCGGCGCAGCGGGCAGCAGCAGTTCCGCGGCCCGGCGGCGGCCGGGGTGATGCTCGTGATCAGTTATGCCTTGTGCGGCCTGACCCAATCGATGTTTGCGCACCAGGTGGCGGCGAGCTTCTATACAGCCATGGTCGGCGTGTTGGTGGGTCTTTCCGCGCGGCAGGCGCAACAGGCGCAGTCGGACGTGGCGAGCACTCGATAGCGGCGGATGACCCGCCGGCTGCAGGTGGCGCATGCACCAGCGGCGCGCTTTCGTTGGCTGATCACTGGCCTGTGCAAAAACAGAAGGGGTGCAGCCGTTGCTGGAGTCGGGTGCGTTGGCTTGCACATGCCGACGTCTACGCACCGTTGGCGGCATTCGCAGCAGCTTGACTGCAGCTCTCAAGGTTTTTATCTGTTCACTGGCTGCGCCGATCCGGCGCGCGCGGCGGGTCCTGCACCGGCTGATTGTTTTGCAGCAGCCACAACATGATGGTCTTCTGGCGGACGTAGTTGGCGCGCACATAGGCGTAGATCAGCCCATGCCAGCCATCGCGAAAGCCGCCGCGCAACAGGTAGCCGCGCCAGAAGCGCCAGGCCGGCGCCAGCACCAGCTTGCTCCAGGTGGCGCGTTTGCCGCGTGCGTGTTCGTGCTCGGCCATCATCTGCGCGTAGCGCTGGGTCTTGGTCAGTTGCTGCATCAGCGAGCGGTACGGGTAATGGATCAGATCGCCCGCCAATGTCTCCACGGGGCCATCCACGCTGGCCGCCTCGTGGATCTCGCGCTTGCCGCGCCAGCCGCCGCGGCGGCGATCGAACAGGCGCAGCACCCGGTCCGGATACGCATTGCCGTGACGCAGGAAGCGACCGAAGTAGTCGGACAGGCGTGCGAAGCGGTAGCCGGCCGCGGTGGCGAAACCGGCATCGCGCGCAGCGATGATCGAGGTGCGCAGGGCATCGCTGACGCGTTCGTCGGCGTCCAGGCACAACACCCAGTCGTGGCTGGCTTGTGCCACGCAGAACGCCTTCTGGCTGCGGTAGCCATCGAAGGCTCGGTGCAGCACGCGCGCACCGTATTCGCTGGCGATGGCGGTGGTGGCATCGGTGGAGCCGGAGTCCACCACCACGATCTCGTCGCAGAACGCCAGCGAGGCTAAACAGTCGCGTAGGCGATCGGCCTCGTTGAACGCGATAATGCAGGCGCAAATGCGAGGCCGTTCGTCGGGTGCGGTCGAAGAGGACATGTGATGGCCGATTACCTGCTGTTCGCAACGGAGCGTTACGCGTTGCCTATTCTGGCGCCATTGGCGCAGGCGATACAGGCCTGCGGGCACGCGGTGTCGGCCTGGTTCGAAGGCGGCGCGCGCGGGTTGGCGCTGCCGGGCGTGCGCGAGGTCGGCCTGCGCGAGGCCTTGGCGCTGCGTCCGCGGGCGGTATTCAGTGCCGCCAATTGGGTGCCACCGTTTGTGTCCGGCGCGAAAGTGCAGCTGTTTCACGGTTTCAATGTGCAAAAGCGCGAGGACAATCGCGGCCATTTCCGGGTGCGTGGTCTGTTCGATCTGTACTGCACGCAAGGCCCCGCCACCACGGCGCCGTTTCGCGCGCTGGCGCAGCGCGAGGGCCATTTTGCCGTGGTGGAAACCGGCTGGCCCAAGCTCGACCCGGTCTTTCGCGACGATGGCGGCCTTAGCGCGGCCTTGCGTGCGCCGGCCGCCGGCCGCCCGGTGATCCTGTTCGGTTCCACCTTCACCGAGCGGCTGAGCGCAGCGCCCGCACTCTACGACGAGATCGCCGCCGACATCGCGCGCGGCGCGCATTACTGGCTGCTGACCTTGCACCCGAAGTGCGCGCAGGAATTGTTCGACCGCTATCGCGCACTGGCAGGCGCCAACGCTCGCTTCGTCGAGCCCGAAGAGGTCATGGCCGCGCAACGTGCGGCCGACGTGCTGGTTTCCGATACCTCATCGATCGTGTCCGAATTCGTGGTGCAGCACAAACCGGTGGTGACCTTTCGCAACCGTGTGCCGCAGCCGCACATGCTCGACTTCCAGCAGGCAGAGCAATTGCCGCAGCAGCTGGCGCGCGCGCTGGCGCCGGATGCGGCATTGCGTAGCGCGCTTGCCAGTTACGCCGATGCGATTCACCCGTATCGCGACGGGCATTCTTCCGAGCGGGTGCTTGCCGCCACCGAAGACTTCATCGCCGGCAAGCTCGGCGGACTGCGCCGCAAACCGCTGGGTGCAGTGTGGCGCGGGTTGCAGATCCGTCGCGAGTTGGGCTACTGGGGGCCGGCGCAGCATTGATTGCTGCCGGTCGATCGCTGACGAAATAGCGCTGTCAACGGCTACGTCCACCCCCATCCCGAATCCCCAATCCCGATTCCCGATTCCCGATTACCAGCGCAGCTTGCGCCGTGCCAACGCGGCACCGAGTTGCGCCTGCAGCGCCTGCGCCTGTGCAAACGGCACAAACCGCAGCCGCAATGCCGGGCCGGTGGCGCTGGCACCGGCCGTATCCAGCCACAGTGTGGCGGTGCCGGAGAGCCGATCCAGCGGCGAGCGTTGCAGTTGCAGCGCCTGCAGCTTGTCCAGCTCGGCCAGCCGCCACCAGCGCTTCCACCAGCCGCCGCGTACCGCAACGTAACGCGCATCCACCGCGTAGGCCATGCGCTGCACCTGGCGCTGCGCCTTGAACGCGCTCCACGGCAGCCACACCAGCAACCACAAGGCCTGGCTGCCGAACTGCCACGCCAGGCCCGCCGTCAGCGGCAGCAGCATCAGCGCGGCGGGCAGACTCAATCGCCACCAGCAATGCGTGGCGATCGTCCGCCACTGCGTCGGCGGCCAGGCGATGCCGGGCAGCAGGCGTTGCAGCAAGACGTCGCACTGTTGCGGGTCGGCAATGGGCGCGAGTTCTTTCAATGCGCCGCCGTGGGTGTCGCCAGTGCCGGCCACTGCGGTGTCCACCCGCAACTGGCGACGACCGAACAGGCGATGCAGCAGGCCCTCGTATAACGTCCACGACTGGATCCGCCGCAACGCCACGCTGCTGCGGATCCGCGTCAGCAGCCCACGCTCCACGGTGAGGCGGCGCTCGGATTCGCTCAGATGGAAGCTGTGGTATTGGGTCACCGCCAGGGCGACCGACAGCGCGCGCATGGCCATCAACAGGGCAAGCGTGGCCAGGGTCACCAGCGTTGCCGTGACCGCGACGCCGGGATGGATCTGGCTGACGTAGCGATAGGCCAGCTCGCCGTTATGCTCGACGAAGTTGGACACCGTACGGCGCGGAATCATCTGGTAGATCACGCCAAAGCCGGCCGCCACCACCACCATGCCGCGATTGGAGATCAGGCCCAGGCGGATGACCTCGGCCATCGGCAGGCGCAGCAAGCTGCCGCTGTCTTCCTCGATCTGCGGCGCCGGCACGCCTGCGTCGCTTGCACGGCGCCGTATCAGATCTTCCAGCGCCAGCGCCTGATCCAGCCGCAACACGCGCATTTCCGCTTCCGGCTTGTGTCCACCGGCCGATTCCAGCCGCACCTCGGCCACGCCGGCCAGACGGTGCAGCAGCGATTGATGCACCACCACATTATGGATGCGCGCAAACGGAATATCGCGCCGGCTGCGTTCCAGCAGGCCACTGCGAATGGCCACGCTATCGCTGCCGATGCGGTAGCGGTAGGTGAAGTAGCGCAGCACCGAAATCGCCACCAGCACCGCAATCACCACGCCGGTGGCGATCTGGTCGGCAACATCGCGATTGCCGTCGCGGCTGCCGAACAGGATCAATGCGGCCAGCGGAATCAGGAACTGACGGATCTGCTGCAGCAACACGAACACCCACGACAATGGATGCAGGCGCTGCTCGTCGTTGCCGTGATGTGCAACGGCACTCATAGCGCGTCGTCGTCGTGGTCGAGCTGGCGGGCCAGGCGATCGCGCAGGCGCTCGGCATCGTCCTGATCCAGCCCCGACAGCGCCACCGCATTGAGCCGGCTGCCGGCGGTGTGCACCACCAGCGTGGTCAGGCGGGTGGCGCGTTCGATCGGCCCGCGACGCAGGTCCACATGCTGCACGCGCGAAATCGGAACGCGCGTATCGCTTTGCCACAGATGACCGCGTTGTAGCGCCAGGCCATGCTGATCGAGTTTCCATTGCGTCAGCCGGTGCCGTTTGACCGCCAACCAGGCGCCCAGCAGGGCAATGACCGCGGTCACGCCCAGCACCGCCGGCCAGTAACGCCAGGCGTGCAGCCAGACAACCGTGACACTGGCTGCGATCAGGCCCGCACATCCGCCGCCGAGCGCGCCATTGATCGCCGCCACATACGCACCGCGACGCGGCAGCGACTGCCACTGGCTGTGCGCCACGGCTGGGGCTTCTGCCGGAGCGGGCTGGACCAAGACGTCGGGGTGCGGCGGTGGAGCGTCGTGCACGATGCTGGCCTGCAGAAGCGGTGCGCAAGCATAGCCGGCTGCCCAGTGCAGGCGCACCCGGCGCCGGGCGCGTTATTGCGCGGCCAGGATCAACGCATCCACATCCAGCGCGTGGCCGGCGCGTGCGGCCTTGGTGCGCAGGTATTGCTCGTTTTCGGCAGTGATGTCGCCGGTGATCGCGATGCGGTCTTCGACCACGATGCCGGCCGCGCGCAGGCGCTCGGCCTTGGCCGGGTTGTTGGTCAACAACCGGATCCGGCCGATGCCCAGCCCGCGCAGCATCGCCACCGCACTGCCGTAGCGCCGCTCGTCCGGACCAAAGCCCAATTGCGCGTCGGCGTCGATGGTGTCCAGGCCCGCATGCTGATAGCCGTAGGCGCGCATCTTGGCGGCGATGCCGGTGCCGCGACCTTCCTGGTCCAGATACAGCAGGACGCCGCCACCGAGCTCCTTCAACTTGGCCAGGCCGTGCCGCAGCTGGTCGCCGCAATCGCATTTGAGCGAGCCGAACAGGTCGCCGGTGAGGCAAGACGAATGCACGCGTACCGCGACGGCAGTGCTCAGGTCCGGCTGGCCGACCACGATCGCCACCTGATCGCGCTGCGCCACACCGCCGCGAAACACCACGAATTCGCTCATGCCCAGGCCGCGCAGCGGCACCGGGGTGCGGGTCACCAGCTCGTAGCCGGCAGCCGCGGAGGTGGCACAGCCGCGGCTCAAATCGTCCAGCGCCAGCGACTGGCAGCCGGCGAACGCGGCATGGTCGTGCACATCGCGCAGCTCCACCGCCAGCAACGCCGGCAGCAGCAGGCCAAGCCGCGCGATCTCCACGCCGCCGGCATCCAGCGCATCGCCGGCCGTCCACTGCGCAGGCACCGGGGTGTCGCGCAGGTAGGCCAGCGCGGCGAGCTGGTCGTAGTTGTGATCGATCAAGCCCACGCGCGCACCCTGCGGCGCGCTTAGCCCCAACACCTGGGCGCGGGTGGGCGTCACGAAGAGATAGTGGCGGCCCCGCGCGGCGCGGGCGAATGCCGCATACGACTGCGCCGTGCTGCTATCCAGCGCCAGCACCGCACGCGCCTGCCCATTCGCCGCCGTCAGCAAGACCGGGCGCCCGGCACGCAGTTCGGACGCGGCGCGCTCACAGCGAATCGCCGCCGGATCGCCGAAGGCCTGTGTGCTGGGAGAGGGGAGGGGGCTACTCATGCACGACTCCAGATGGGGATTGCCACGGCCGCTTCAAGACGGACGCCGCCGCGATCATTGCGTGATCGTCCCTGTCCATTGTCGCGCGCTTGGCAACAGGCAGTCGCCACAACCGGGTAGAACGCTGCATCCAGCCGCTGCCGATTGAGTGGGCAGGCCCGCGCCGCTTGGTTGCCCCGCGGCCCGCGTTGTTCAGGGTCCGGCAATGCTTTCTAATCGGGCGACCTCCATGTTCGTTGGGCACCATGCACATTGTCGATTGCAGCCAAGCGCGCCATGCCAGCGCCATTCTGGACATCTTCAACGAAGCCATCGCCAATTCCACTGCGCTGTACGACTACCGTCCCCGGCCACCGGAAAGCATGGTCGGCTGGTTCGCCACCAAGCAGACGGGCGGCTTTCCGGTGATCGGCGTGGAGCACGACGACGGCACCCTGATGGGCTTTGCCAGCTATGGCACGTTTCGCGCCTGGCCCGCCTTCAAGTACAGCGTCGAGCATTCGATCTACGTGCATCGCGACCATCGCGGCAAAGGGCTGGGGCGCCTGCTGCTGCAGGCCCTGATCGCAGCAGCGCAAGCGCGTGGCGTGCACGTGCTGGTGGGCGGCATCGATGCCAGCAACCAGGCCAGCATAGCCCTGCACGAACAGTTCGGTTTCACCCATGCCGGCACCGTGCGCGAGGCCGGGTTCAAGTTCGGGCGCTGGCTGGACCTGGCGTTCTATCAACGCATCCTGGACACACCTGCCGATCCGCACGACGACTGAGCGGTTACCAAAGCTGCGCACTCGCCAAGCGGGCGCGGCCGATGCCCGGAATCGGCATGTATCACTCGTCCACAGCGGTCCCGAGCGCGCCGTCCGCACCCACCTGACGACTGCCCGCTACGTGTTGCTAGCCCCTCCAAGTGCGTTGACCTGGCAGTGATGCGCTGAGCAATTAAGTGAGATGTGGCGCTGCATTCAATGCGGATGCCGCTCGGTCGCATACGGGTTGGCCTCGCCGCTGCCCGGCGGGCGCAGGGTGTAGCGCTTGTAGGTCCACTGATATTGCGCCGGGTCGCGCCGGGCAATCTGTTCGATGCCGGCGTTGAGCGCGCTGGCTGCACGCACCGGGTCCGCATCGGCCACCGCGGGGTCGGCCGGTTGCACATGCAGTGCGAACTGCAGGTCGTCGCCGGCGCGCTCGCACCAGCCGTACAGCACGATCGCCCCGGTCCGCTCGGCCAGCCGGTTGACCAAGGTCATGGTCAAGGCCGGAATGCCGAAGAACGGCGCGAACACGCCATCGCCCATCTTCGGTTGCTGGTCGGGCAGGATGCCGACCGCGCCGCCGTCCTTGAGCACCTTGAACAACTGCCGCACCGCCGGGCCTTCGGCGCGCACCTGGCGCACGTTGTCGCCGCCACGTGCCAGCTGCAGGAAGCCGTCCACCGCCTCGGACTCCGGCGGGCGGTAGACAATCGCGATCGGCCCGCGCTCGGACAGCCACTGGTTGAGCAGTTCCCAGTTGCCGAAATGCGGCGCCGCCACGATGACCCCGCGCCTGGAGGCGAGCGCGGCGTCGTAGAGTTCCTGGCCGTTGCGCTGCAGGCGTGCCAGGTTCTCCGCCGGCGGGCGGGTCCAGGTGCGCAGCACTTCCAGCGTCTGCCGCGCGGTCGATCGCAGGATCTGCGCATGCAAGCGTGCGCGCTGCTCGGCGCTCAGTTCCGGATACGCCAGTTCCAGATTGCGGCGCGCCACGCGTGATTCGCGTGCATTGAGCTTGCACCAGCTCCAGGCCAGCGTGTCGGCCACGCGCTTGAGCAATGGCCACGGCAAGCGGCCCACGGCGGCGGCGGTGGCGTACAACAGGCGAGCGCGAACATCAGGTGTCATCCGCGCAATTCTAAACAGCGCAGACCGCGAAGGCCCGCGCGTGACAGTGCCGGCAGCGCTGGGCATGCTGCGCGGCACAGTTTGATGCCCGAGAATGCCCATGCTTGCACTGATCCAGCGCGTCACCCGCGCCAGCGTCACGGTCGATGACCAGATCGTCGGGCAGATCGGCCCCGGGCTGCTGGCGCTGATCGGCGTGGAGCCCGGCGACAGCGACGCGCAGATCCGGCGCCTGGCCGAGCGGCTGCTGAGCTACCGGGTATTCGGCGACGACGCTGGCAAGATGAACCGCTCACTCACCGACACCGGCGGCGGCCTGCTGCTGGTCAGCCAGTTCACCCTGGCGGCGGACACCAGTTCCGGCAACCGCCCAGGCTTCAGCACCGCCGCGCCGCCACTGGAGGCTGAACCGGCGTTCAATCGATTGGTGGCGATCTGCCGCGAAAAACATCGCGGTGGGGTGGAAACCGGGCGTTTCGGTGCCCATATGGTTGTCGACCTGGTCAACGATGGCCCGGTGACCTTCCTTCTCAGGCCCTAGATACAACACGTCCACCAGCGGTCCCGTCTTGAATCCGGCAGACCGGGCTTCACGCTGGTATAATGCTAGGTTCTCTTTCCAATCTCAAAGCCGGTGGCGCGAGCACTCATGGCCAACGAACGTCCTGCCCAGCAATCCGACATCAAGCTACTGATCAGCAAGGGCCTGGAACAGGGCTATCTGACCTACGCCGAAGTCAATGACCATCTGCCCGACGACCTCGTCGACCCGGAGCAGATCGAAGACATCATCAGCATGATCAACGGCATGGGCATCGATGTCCATGAAGTTGCACCCGATGCCGAAACACTGTTGCTCAACGACGGCAACACCGGCAACCGCGAGGTTGACGACACCGCAGCCGAAGAAGCTGCCGCCGCGCTGACCGCGCTCGACACCGAAGGTGGCCGCACCACCGACCCGGTGCGCATGTACATGCGCGAAATGGGCACGGTCGAGCTGCTGACCCGCGAAGGCGAAATCGCCATCGCCAAGCGCATCGAAGAAGGCCTGAGCCAGGTCCAGGCCGCGTTGGGCGTGTTCCCGCTGTCGACCGAAATGCTGCTGGCCGACTACGAAGCGCACAAGGAGGGCAAGAAGCGTCTGGCCGAGATCGTGGTCGGCTTCAACGACCTGATCGAAGAAGCCGATGCCGCCGCTGCTGCGCTCGCCGCGGCCGGCCCGGTCGCCGTGTCCGACGATGAAGCAGTCGACGAAGACGACGACGAAGACGGCGATGACGACGCCGCCGAAGAAGAGGCCGGCCCGACCGGTCCGGACCCGGTGGAAGTAGCCACGCGCATGGAGAACCTGGCCAACGAATACGCCAAGTTCAAGAAGGTCTATGCCAAGAACGGCGCCGAGCACAAGCTGGTGGTCAAGGCGCGCGAAGACATGGCCGCCATCTTCACCACGCTCAAGCTGCCGCTGCCGTTGACCGACGCGCTGGTCACCCAGCTGCGTGGCGTGGTCAATGGCATCAAGGACCACGAGCGCAAGGTGCTGCACCTGGCCACCACCGTGGCCCGCATGCCGCGCAAGGATTTCATCCGCTCCTGGGAAGGCAACCAGACCAACCTGGAATGGGTGGAGGACGCACTCAAGCGCAAGCAGAAGTGGTCATCGGCGCTGCGCGACGTCAAGGATCAGATCATCTCCGAGCAGCAGGGCTCGATCGAGATGGAAAAGGCCAATTACCTGACCCTGGGCGAGATCAAGGAAATCAGCCGTGCGATGGCCTATGGCGAAGCCAAGGCGCGCAAGGCCAAGAAGGAAATGGTCGAAGCCAACCTGCGTCTGGTGATCTCCATCGCCAAGAAGTACACCAATCGCGGCCTACAGTTCCTCGACCTGATCCAGGAAGGCAACATCGGCCTGATGAAGGCCGTGGACAAGTTCGAATACCGTCGCGGTTACAAGTTCTCGACGTATGCCACGTGGTGGATCCGTCAGGCCATCACCCGTTCGATCGCCGATCAGGCCCGCACCATCCGTATTCCGGTGCACATGATCGAAACGATCAACAAGTTGAACCGTATTTCCCGCCAGATGCTCCAGCAGTTCGGCCGCGAGGCCACGCCGGAGGAGCTGGCCAAGGAAATGGACATGCCCGAGGACAAGATCCGCAAGGTGATGAAAATCGCCAAGGAGCCGATCTCGATGGAAACCCCGATCGGCGACGACGAGGATTCGCATCTGGGCGACTTCATCGAGGACACCAATGTGGAGTCCCCGATCGACAACACCACCAACATCAATCTCTCCGAGACGGTGCGTGACGTGTTGGCCGGCCTCACCCCGCGCGAGGCGAAGGTACTGCGCATGCGCTTCGGTATCGACATGAACACCGATCACACGCTGGAAGAGGTCGGTAAGCAGTTCGACGTCACCCGCGAGCGGATTCGTCAGATAGAGGCCAAGGCATTGCGCAAGCTGCGTCACCCGAGCCGTTCGGAACAGCTGCGCTCGTTTTTGGATATCGACTGATGCCGCGGTCGTAACCGTGCAGTGATCACACAGCAGCCCCGCTCATGCGGGGCTGTTGCGTTATGGCCCGGGCAGTTGGCTATGCTTGGTGCGTGGGCTGCGATCGCTCGCATGCCAGGCACGTCAGCGGTGCAGCGCCCCGACGTTTCACGCACCGCCGACGAAGCTACACGGCCACGCAACATTAAACCGATGTTTCTGCAAACCTCACGTGGCGTTCTGACCGCGACTTCTAAGTTGACGGACGAATGGAGACGAGATTGCTTTATGAGCAGGCAAAGCCGCTTTGAAACCACCACGTACCGCGAACACGAGATCCGCGTGCGCGCCGAGCAGGCTTCCCCTGATGCCAAGTGGACGCTCTGGGTGGATGTGTATGCGCTCGGCGGCAAGCGCCAGCCGCGTATCGGCTGCAATGGGCTGGCCTATGCGACGTATCAGGAGGCCATCGCGCACGGGTTTCGTGCGGGCCGGCAGTTGATCGATGGGCAGTTCGAGACGGCTGATGCCTGAGGGGCGGGGATTGGGGATTCGGGATTGGTAGGGTTTGCTGGTTGCTTCGAGATATCGTTTCCCAACGCCACCCCGCGCGTTATCGCGATCATCGTGCCCGCCGCCACGTCGTGTTGATTGCCATGCTTGCGCAACGGCTCGCCACCGGTCACCCACACATGCGCTGCGATGGGCTGCCAACCAACCAGCTTCGGCATCACCAAGCTCCACACCGGGCTGCAACCTGCTGGGGTGCACCGCACCGGTCCGTCGAAGGCGTCTGTAAGGCGGCGGCGGGACGTAACTCTGAATCTGATGCCCAAAGCCCAGCCGCCGCTGGGCTTTTTCGTGGTGGGCAGCCGATACATGATCGCGCGGCTGTGGGCGCTGGATCGCCGCCGGCAGAAGGCGCATGGCAGACACGGTGACGCACAGACAGGTAAACTTTCGCGTCCGCTGCACGGCCCGACATGCCCGCCATCTCGCCGCCAGACACTCGGGCCTATAGCTCAACGGTTAGAGCAGAGGACTCATAATCCACTGATCGAGGCCAGATCGGCGAGGCAGAATTGAGCGGGGCGGCCACCCTTCCGCCCCATCAAAAAAGCAAAAAGGGCCTATAGCTCAATCGGTTAGAGCAGCGGACTCATAATCCGTTGGTTGCAGGTTCAAGTCCTGCTGGGCCCACCATCTTTGCTTGCGCTGGCGCGTCGGTACAGTTTCGGTACACGAGCCCTGTTCTGGAGCAACCGAATGGCGACCATCGTCAAGACACCCTCAGGCACGTGGAAAGCGCTCATACGCAAGACGGGATGGCCGGCCACAGCCAAGACCTTCCGCACCAAACGCGACGCCGAGGATTGGGCGCGGCGCACCGAAGACGAAATGGTGCGCGGCGTCTATATCCAACGTGCGCCGTCCGAGCGCATGACCATCGAGGACGCGCTCAAGCGCTATCTTTCCGAGGTCTCCCCAACCAAGCGCCCGGCATCGGCCGATAGCGACGCGAGACACGCGAAGCCGTTGATGCAGAACTTGGGCAAGTATTCGTTGGCTGCGCTGACACCGGAGCTGATCGCCAAGTACCGCGACGACCGGCTCGCTGGTCTGGATCGCAAGGACGCCAAGGGCAAGCCTGCCCCCAAGCCCCGTTCGCCCAACACGGTACGTCTCGATCTCGCATTGCTCGGCCACCTGTTCAACGTGGCGATCAAGGAATGGGGGATCGGCCTGACCTACAACCCCGTGCAAAGCATTCGCCGTCCAGCGCCCAGCCCTGGGCGGGATCGACGGCTCACGCGAGAAGAAGAAACCCGCCTGATGGTGGCGGTCGATGCTCACTCGAACCCAATGCTCGGCTGGATCGTGCGCATCGCGCTCGAAACAGGAATGCGTTCTTCGGAGATCACAGGCTTGCGCCGGAACCAGGTCGATCTTGACCGGCGCGTGGTGCGTCTCCAGGAAACGAAAAACACGATGTCGCGTACCGTTCCTCTGACAGTCGAGGCAACCCGGCTGTTTCGTAAGGCGCTGAACAACCCGGTGCGCCCCATTGATACCGACCTGATCTTTTTCGGTGAGCCCGGACGTGACAACAAGCGCCGGGCTTACCAGTTCAATCCGATCTGGACGCGCATCAAGAAAGATGCCGGCGTGCCGGACTTCCGCTTTCACGATCTGCGCCACGAAGCCGTCAGCCGCTTTGTGGAAGCAGGCTTGTCCGACCAGGAAGTCGCGGCCATCAGCGGCCACAAGTCGATGCAGATGCTCAAGCGCTATACCCACCTGCGCGCGGAGGATTTGGTGGGCAAGCTCGATCAGGTGGTGAAAAAGACAGGAAATTCATGAATTATTTCAATGAATTTTTCTATTTTCATAGTCTGCCCAATTATTTGATTTGAATGGATATTTTTCCATCCGCGAAATGCTCGACGCCAAGATGCCATATTTTGGTAATCGAGGATGGTGCATTTTGGTATGGCGAGATAGCTAATTTTGGTCTTTTAAATCAATGACTTAAATTTGACCAATAGCCATACCAGTCCAAAAATACGCCCATCTACTCATTATTTCGGTGGATGTATTGATGACAACGGAAGAATATCTACTTCAACGGTATGGCCCACTCATGAGTCTTGGCGACGTAGCGGGATTGCTCGGTCGCTCACCAGACGGTATTCGGGTCGCGCTGTACTCGAACACGGACGTCGCCCGCAAGCTCAAGCCCACGATGCTGCGGGTTGGCCGGCGCGTCTACTTTCGTACTCTCCAAGTCAAGGACGCGCTCGCACTCGATGGCAGTGCGCAAGGAGCGCTGGCGCGATGAGCATCAAGGCGATGAACTGGGCGTGGGAGCAGCGGCTACCACCCAATTCAAAGCTGATCCTGATGGCCTTGGCTGATTCAGCCGATGAGGTTGGGAAGTGCTGGCCGCGTGTGCGGCTCATCGCTGAAAAGTGCTGCGCTTCTGAGCGAACGGTGCAACGCGTTTTGAAAGAGCTGGAAGAGCGCGGCTTCCTGCATATCGAGCGCAGATTTCGAGGCGATGGAGGGCAATCCTCGAATGCCTACTACCTGTGCCTCGAATCTCCCCCCGTCAATTTGTCACCCCCGTATCCCACCCCCTCCGACAGATTGGCACCGGGGGGCGACGCGGCCGTCACTCCCCCGGTGACACGGCAGACATCCCTGGGCGACAGAACTGTGTCACCCCATGAACCACCAAACAGAATCATCAAAGAATCGTCACTACAACTACCGGCGAAAGTTATCCACACGCCGCCCCCTTCGCCCGTGCCGGGCGAGGCGGAGAAAGGCGCCTGCGGCGCATTGGTGTGGCCTTCGCGCCTGAATGAGCGGGAGCGCGGTGCCATCGCCCCTATGGTGAGTGGCCTCGATGTCAACAATGCACAGATGCTCTTGGATGAACTCGCCGGGGTGATGGCAACGCAGAGCATCAAGACCAGCCCGGAACGCTGGTTTCGCGCAGTTTTGGATCGCTTTTATCGAGGACGTTTCGTACCGTCAGCCGGCCTTGCCGCGAAGGAAAAAAGATTGCGCATTCAGAGCGCACCAGCCGAGACACCAGTTCAGACAGCTTCGCCCGAGGTCATCCGTCACCACCTGGAACGCATCCAGACCATGCTGGGCAGAAAGGGGGCTACCGTCACATGACTCCTCGGCCGCAGAGCCGCCGCCCGGTTGCGACCTTGCGCTATCGAGAACTGGATGCTTACTGCGACAGCTTGGAGCGAACGGGGCTCGTGCGCGTGATCCTGAAAGCGAATCGGCGGCATGGATATGCCTTGAGCGTGGAAAACGCCGGAGACGTCCGGCGCGTTGTTGATGCTCACGGACGTCAACTCTGGTTCAGAACCGTGGATCAAGCCTTGGAGGAGCTTGCTAATATTTCGTACTTGAGCGAAGAATTCAGTATTGATGGAACTGATTGGTAAATCGACCGGGTTGTCCCCGGTCACCGTATCCCTCAAGGGGGACGCTTGTTTGCCCCAAGAGCGCTTCGGCGTACCGGGCTGCTGGTCTGAAAAGAAGGGCCTGATGATCGGGGAAAGCATTAAGATGCCGATCTGACCCGCCGAAAGTGGCGTGACCGTGGGAACCGGAAAAGACGGCCCTGACGACGCGGAAAGACCGTTGTGATTAGCCCGAAGCCCGTGCAACGCGGGCAGGGTGCCGCCCCAAGTAATGCGGGGCTGACTGCCGGGAACAGTAGCTCGAAAGAGCCGGCGGACAGGTCGGAAAGACGGCCAGCGTCCCCTCCTTCTCATCGAAAAGGAGTGGCAAACATGCAATCTCTCAAAACCCTGGCGGTAGTCACCGTCGCTTGCGCAGTCTTCCTGAGCAATTCCACATACGCGCAGATTCCGGTCACTGATGGCGCTTCCATTGCGCAGCAGGTCGCCGCCCAGGTCGAAACCATCGCCAAGTGGAAGATGCAGTACGACCAGATGACCAGCCAAATCAACCAGATGAAGCAGCAATATGAATCGCTGACTGGTTCGCGTGGCTTGGGCAACATCCTGAACAATCCGGCGCTGCGCGACTACCTGCCGAGCGACTGGCAGGGCGTCTATGACGCCGTGAAGTCGGGCGGGTATTCCGGCCTGAGCGGCCGGGCGCAGTCGATCTACGAAGCAAACAAGGCATTCGACGCCTGCATGGTTTTCAAGCTCGTAGATCAACGCACCGCGTGCGAAGCCCAGGCCGTCAAGGGTGCCCAGGACAAGGCTTTTGCCCTGGACGCCTACGACAAGGCGAAGTCGCGGCTCAACCAGATTGACAGCCTCATGGCGAAGATCAACGACACGCCCGATCCGAAGGCCATCGCCGAGCTGCAAGGCCGGATCGCCGCCGAACAGGCGATGATCCAGAACGAGCAAACGAAGCTCCAGATGTATCAGATGGTCGCGGCGGCCGAAGATCGCTTACAGGAACAGCGGCAACGCGAACTGAACGCCAAGGCAGGCGCACGGCGCGGCTGGATTCAGCCCCAAGTCACGAATTGAGGGGCGCGACCATGATTTCCTATTTTCATGCTCCCCTGGTGGCGCTCTGCTTCTTCATCCTGTTGGCAATGTGGCGCTTCTGGTCGTGCATTGACCGCATGGGCTTCATGCGCGAGGTCAGTCGGCGCGCGCCCTCGATGCTGCACGGTGATCTTGTCGCCGGCATCCTGGCTTTCATGCCCTTCCTGCTCGCCCTGGTCGATTGGGCAGGCATCACGCTACCGCGCCAGGACGGCCCCATTTCGCCTTATGCGTCGGTGTTCCTCTCTTTGGGCTGCCTGCTTGGGTGCATGTTCATGCTGCGCCAGTCCGGCGAACGCTTCGCGGGCCATTGGGCCGGCACGCGGGGAAGCGCCCTGCGCACGGTCGCAGCGCTGCGCATCATCGACGCGGCCGAGCTGGCCCACGCCCTGGACGTGGCGCAGCAACACGAAGCCCGCCACGGCTCCGGCCGTGTCATCGACGCGGAAACGCGCGAGGTGCGGAAATGAATCTGCTCGACTACATCCGCACCCTCGCCACGGGTGATTACATCGACATGGCCCACTTGGTTGTTCTGCTTCTCGGTGCGTGGAGCATCGCAGAAGGTGCTTTGAATGTGGCTGCTGACACCATCGAGCGCATGCAGGGGGTGAGGAAATGAAAAGGCTCGCCCTCTCCCTGGTCGTCGCAGCCGTCCTGGCCGGCTGCGGCGAGAACACGCCCGTTCAAACCGTCGATTGGTACAAGGCCCATGACACGGAACGAAAGGAAATGATCGCCAAGTGCAAGAGCAACCCCGGCGAACTGGCGGCCTCTCCCAACTGCATCAACGCGCAGCAGGCGCAGAACGAAAAAGACCTGTCGCGGCGTGGCTACTTGAAGCTGCCGCCGGTCGATTTCAACAAGAAGGGGGAATGACATGGACCCGATGATTTTTCAGTTCATAGGCCAGTACCTCGACGCGGCGCTGAATCCGTTCATCACCGGAACCGTGGGTGAGGTCATTTCGACCTTCACCCTGTTTTTCATCGGCGGGGCCACCATTCACCTGACGCTGATGGGCTACGCCATCGGTTGGGGCTATGTCGAACTGCCCTTCTCCACGTTCATGAAAACGTGCGCCAAGTACCTGTTCATCGGTGCCCTGGCGCTGAACGCTGCAACCTACTCGGATTGGGTCGTCGGTAGTATCCAGTCGCTGGAAACCGGCTTTACATCGGCCTTTGCCGGGACAGGTGCCGGGGCAAGTCCCGCGTCGGTCTATTCGGTCGTGGATGCGGCGCTTGGCAAGGGGTGGGGCATCGCTGCCGACCTTTGGGAAAAGGCCGGCAATCGCGGCATAACCGAGATGGGCGCGATGTTCGGGGAATACATCAATGCCGCCATCATCGCAGTTGCAACGGGCCTGATCGGCGTGCCGGCCGGCGGCATGATCGTGGTGGCGAAAGCTGCCCTGACAATCATGCTCGGCATCGGCCCGGTGTTCGTGGCCCTGTTGCTCTGGCCCGCCACGTCGAAGTTCTTCGATAGCTGGTTCGGGCAGGTGATGACCTACATCCTGCGCATCGCCCTGGTGGCGGCCGTCATGGGGTTGGCCTTCAAGGGCTTTGACGCGGTGATAAACAGCGTCGATCTGGACAGCGACCAAAACACGCTATTCACGTCCCTGGTGCTGATTACCTTCACGTTGGTTATGTTCTGGCTCCTGGCCGAAGCAAACAACGTCGCCGGCCAGCTCGCGGGTGGCATCAGTAGTGCAGCCGTGACACTGCGCGGCATGGCTCAAGGCGCTATGGCTCCGGCCAGTACGGCGGGAAGAATCATCAACCCGACCTCAACCCGCCTTGACCCGCGTACCGGGCACCAAACCACATCCAGCCGCCTTGAGCACCTTGCAATGGGTCGCAGTGTCTTTGCCAAGAATCCAGCCTATCGGGACGGCCTGAAGGAACGGTTGCAACAAGCCTGGAGCAAGCCCGATGGCGGAACCATGAAAAAGGGATAACAAGCCATGTTCAGTCAGCTAGAGCATGAAGCCCTGATGCGCCTCATGACGCACGCAACGGGCTACGTTCCCGACAGCCGCCGCATTGCTCACTGGCTGCAAGAGTGGGAACAGTCGAGCAATCCTCGGGGTATCAAGGCGAAGGTGCCGGGCCTCGCCTTCGATCATGCCAGGGACGTGAGGGAAGTTGCCCAAGCAGCGAAGCGGACAGGGGCTAAGCCCACCACGCTCGGCCGCCTGGAATACCGCTACAACATGGAAAGCATCGCGCGGGCCTACCCGCTGCCGGTGATGGAGTACGAACGATGAAGGACAAGCCTCACGACGAAGCAATGGCCGAAGCGTACCGCAAGCGGCCGGG
Source organism: Xanthomonas sp. D-36-1 (assembly GCF_017746155.1). Lineage (NCBI taxonomy): Bacteria > Pseudomonadati > Pseudomonadota > Gammaproteobacteria > Lysobacterales > Lysobacteraceae > Xanthomonas > Xanthomonas sp. D-36-1. The sequence goes on along the minus strand of NZ_JAGHWR010000038.1, from coordinate 413 downwards.
TGAGGCGTTCGCTATGTTCCGGGCGCTGCTGCTCGATGGCGGCCAGCTCGGAGAATGGCGCATCTTCTGGCGTCACGTCCGGCTTGCGCTGCGTCAGCGGTAAGTCTCTCGATCCGCACCACGGCCCCGCCTCGGCGGGGCTTTCTTTTTGGTGACGCCGGCAGCTCGGCCAGGTCATCGTCGTGTCACCATCCCTGTATTGGTAGTAATAGTCGTAGTAATACTATTACTACGACTACAAGGCTCTGGCAGTGACCAAGAGCAGCGCTAGGGAAGGTCTGAACAACGAGACCTGACAGGGCGGAAGGTGGCGTCGTTCCGAAGAGTGGCTTTTGGAACTTCGGAATTTCGCCATTTCTGGCGCTTTCCGCGGGAATTTCCCGGTTCACAGACGCACGCTCCCCATCGCCGGC